>CAZISU010000677.1:0-4342 GCA_964541935.1 uncultured Planctomycetaceae bacterium
ACGCGTACGCTTCGCTCTCTGCTAACGGGGGGCTATTCGGTATATTCTTACGACAGTAGTTCTGATCTCGATCGCGATTTTAGCTCTGGGTTGGTCGCGGTTGGTGTCGAGAATGCATTCACGCCAAACACACTGGGTTCGATTTCAGTTGGTTTGCAGACGCGTGACTATCAAGACAAAGGGATTGATAGCGAGAATTCTCCGTATGTGCGCGTTTCGCTTGAGGGGCTTCTGGCTGAAGATTTCCGCATTGGTTGTTCTTTGGGGCAAGGGGTGCGTGATACTGATGCCTATCCGTTTGTGTCGCAGGAGTACAGTGAGTTCCGCGGTTTTGGGAATGCGATGTTGAGCTCGAAGGTGAGACTTCGTGTCAGCGCCACCTATCGTGTCTCGACATATAAGGAAGACAATATACCCTCCAATGTGACGGCGGCGTACATGGCGGTTGGAGAAACATTGGGATATGGGGCCAGTGGCGACGAGACAACCGTTGTGGGGGATGCGGAACTCACGTTCACAGCAGCGGAGAATATGTCATTTTTCGCGGGGATTCGTATCGAGGATATTAGCTCTGATGTTGGGCAGTCCTATACGAAGAATACGGGTCGGATTGGCGCATCGTTTAGTTTGTAATCTGATGGTGATGCCGGGAGTCTTAGCGTTTCTCCCTCCAATCTGACTGTTTTTTGTTTTGCTCACAGCAATGAAACTTTGACTGGCCGTTCCGGATAACGGGACGGCTTCAGTTCTTATTAGGGCAAATAGGTGGTGGCGATATGAGTGACGCACAGGAAAATTTGCATTTTCTCGACTATTGGCGTGTCATTAGTTCGCGCAAGGAAATTGTGATTGCGGTTTCGCTCTTGGTTGTGATTACCGGCATTATTATTACGTATGCAATGCCTAAGGTCTATATGGCCTCTGCCGTGATTCGTGTGCAGGAAGGTACGCCAGATGTTGCAGTCTTCTCTCCCGAAATGATGAGATTCGACCCTCTGTTTCTGCGGACGCAGTTTGAGATCATTCAATCCCGGCCGATTATTGAAGAAGTCATCAACCGTCGAAACCTGGATCAAAAACTAGCCCGCGCTTATGGGTATGAACTGCTTCCTCAGGCCCAGCGGCTTGATCGCACACTGAAGCTCATCTCGCGCGGCATGAATGTGCAGCAGTATCGTGACACGAATCTCATCGAGATTCAGGTGGCATTGGCAGAGCCGAAGGAAGATGCTCCGTATGAGGCCGCTGCGGCCGCTAACATGATTGCCGATGAATTCCGGATACAGGCCGCTGCGCGTAGCCGAAAGTCCACAGAGACGGCTCTTGATGCCCTCTATGATGCATTTCAGGAGCAGGAGAAGCGTCTTGAAAAGGCGGAGGCTGAGGTTGAGCGTGTCCGGGACAAGTACAAGATGAATATGGTCGATCCCCTGGCGGGGAGTCGCTCGTCGCTTGATAAGATGACGCTCACGATGCTTGAGGAGTTGCGGATTCGAGCCAGTCAGGATGTTGCGGAGCAGGAGGCGCTGTATAATTTGGTAGAGTCACTGCCGGACGCTAAGCTCATTGAGTCCGCACAATATTTGGTAAATGATCAAAGTATTCCACAACTAGTATCGCAGAAGCGTAAGTCTGAAGTGGATCTCAGTCAGTTACAGGAAACATACGGAGCCAATCATCCGGATGTTGTGCGTATAAAGCGTGTTATCAGCTCGCTTGATAATAAGATTTCGGATGCCCTCAGTGGTATGAAGACGGGGGTTTTGGGGAAATACAAGGGTGCACAGGCGAAGCGTGAGATTCTTAAGGCAGAGTTGCAGGATCGGCGTGACAAAGAGCGTGAGAAAGAAGCGGGAAGCTATCTTGAATTTTCGAGAGCTACGGATGCCCGTGATCATGTGAAGAAGATTCGCGACGCACTTGAGATGCGCTATTTTCAGGAGCAGATTGAGCTTCGGATTCCGAAGACGCTCGTTGAGCTGGTTTCCCCGGCAAAGGCCCCAAACGTTGGTGATTTTGTTAGCCCGAACGTTCTGCTCAATATTCTGTTAAGTGTGATTGCAGGGCTGGGGGCTGGTATTGCGCTCGCTTACTTTGTGGAGTATCTCGACACCTCCGTGAAGACGATTGATGACATCGAACGCTCCATGGGAATTCCCGTGCTTGGTGTCATTCCTCAGAAGGTGCGTCCCATGAATGAAGAGGGGGCTAATCCTGCGCATGCTGAATCTTATCGTATCTTGCGAACCAACATTCAGTTCTCTCAGAAATTTAAGGACGGAAAGACGCTCTGTTTCACAAGCGGTAGTATGGGTGAAGGGAAGTCTCTGACATTGTTTAACCTCGCTTATATTTGTGCTCAGCTCGGCGACAAGGTGATTATTATTGACTCTGACCTGCATCGTCCCCGGCAGCATCGCATGTTTGGGGTTTCGAATAAGATCGGTTTGGCGAATGTGTTGATTGGGGAAGTCGAACCCCTTGATGTCATTCATGAAGAAGTCTTTCATAATCTTGACTTCCTTCCGAGTGGGAAGCTCGATTCCGGGGTTCATGGGCTTTTGGACACCCAACGGATGCGGGAGTTGGTCAAAGAGTTGAGTCTGAAATATGATCGTGTGTTCTTTGATGCGCCGCCGATCATCGGCGTCAGCGATGCCTCTGTTTTGGCTCGTGAAGTAGATGGTGTGATGCTCTTGATTCAGCACCGGAAGTATCCAAAGGCAATTTCGGATCGTGCCAAGGGAATGCTCGACAATATGGGGGCCAACCTTTTGGGCGTTGTCCTCAACAATATCAATGTATCGCGCGACCAGTCGTATTGTTACAATCAATACTATTATCAGTCGGACTATACGACAAAAGCACGTAAGGGGTGATCGGATTGTTTTCTAGATTAAGAGTGTTTGTGGGATTTGGACTGTTTCTTTTGCTTCTCGCTCTCGGGTGTAGGTCGACTTCGATCGAAAGTCAGCGTGTGGCTCGCTACCGGCCGACAGTCGATCCCCTTCCCTCAACTAGCCTGACGACCCCAGACGTTCTCACCGATAACGGGAATTCCGGTTCAACTGTGATTCCTCCAGTGGGGATTCGCCAGCTTAGCCCAGGGGATCGGCTAATGATCTCACTGCGGGGAATTCCTCATCCAGAGGAGATTAAGGATATGGTTGATGGTGTTGGTGAGGTGAATCTCCCCTATATTGGGCCGGTTAAATTGGCGGGAAAGACGACATCTCAGGCCGAACAGTTTATTGAGAGAACGTATGTGGATCAGCTGATCTATCAGCATATTAACGTTATCGTGGTGGCTGAGGATGAGGTGTACTTCGTTCAGGGGCAGGTTTCCAGGCAGGGGGAGTTTCCGCTGTCGGGGCCGGTTACGTTGCTTCAAGCCATAAGTGTGGCAGGTGGGTTTACGCCATTTGGCAATCGGAAGAATGTCAAAATTATCCGAGGTAGCGAGCTCCAGTTTTACAATGCAAAAGATATTGCGGCGGGAGAAGCGGATGATCCAGCGATCCATGCCGATGATATCATTGAGGTTCTTCAGAAAAAATTCTGATATAGCTCTCTGTCGACACTGGGCGGCCTACAAACATACGAAGTTAGGCACTGGACTGTTGAAGTGCTTCTATGTGACGACTGTTGTTTTCACAACGTATCGGTGTGTGATATGAGCCGTATATATCGTGTTGCGTCCGGCTTGGTTTTGGTAGTGCTGGGGACGTTTGCAGTCTTATATAGCATGCGTGTCGCAAAGGCTCAGCAAATTTACTATGCCGTCAAATATGGTGCCCTTTCAGATGCGGTTCCGAATGTGATTGCAAGCCATTGTGAAGCCGCTCATGCCCTCTACCCCCATAACTACTTTTTATGCATTCATGCCGTTGCCCGTTCGTTGCCCGTTGCTTATAAAGCGGAACAGGGAGAGAGAGACGCTGCTCTGCTCTATGTCAACCAATGGTGTGAGCGAGGGCTGGCGCTGAACCCTTATCATTGGAGATTGCATCGCGCAAAGACGAGATTATGTGCTGAGGAATCACCAAAAGCGGCAGCAGAATACTGGGAAGCGTTTGTTGACTGGCAATTTTGGAGCCCTGAGAATCTGGCCTTCTTAGTCAAGTGCTATGCGCGGGCAGGTCGGTTTGCTGAGGCATCCGAAACGCTGTCGCTAATTGAGGGGCGCCCCGAGCATCGGAGTGCGGCTGCAGTTTGGCGCACCGCGTTGGCTGCCGACATGCGGGGGCCTGCTCAGGAGAATGCCACAATTCCGTAAGCGGGGGAGGGTGATTTCTCGCGTTGTGTCTGGAATCTTCTGCAAATTCAGAGTGGCTCGGGCTGG
>CAZISU010000678.1:0-4340 GCA_964541935.1 uncultured Planctomycetaceae bacterium
GGGGCGTGCCTTGCCCGGTCGTGAAGACCAGGATGTATATATGCCGGGCAGAAATGTTTTGCTGGTGGTAAAAGCAGCGATTTGGTGCCGATTGCACGGCGTGTCCGAACTTTGTCTGGGCTTGCTGGGTACGAGCCCTTTCGAAGACGCGGGAGCCGAGTTTTTTGAGACCCTCGAGGGTATTGTCAATAGCGGGGCTGGTGAAGGAGTGCGGTTGGTTAGACCGTTTGCCGCGTATAATAAAGTAGACGTGATGCGTCTGGGCGAGGGCTTACCGTTGGGGCTCACGTTCTCCTGCATCGCGCCGGCGGACGGGCTGCATTGCGGACGCTGCAACAAGTGCGCCGAGCGGATCGAAGCCTTTCGGGTGGGCGGCCTGGATGATCCGACCGAGTATGCCCCGTCAGGGGAACGCGGACCGCATTTTATGTTATGCGCGCGTGGGGAAGAGATCGTAGAGGACAGAGGGTAGAGGAAAGACACAAAAATGTTTCAGGTTTCACGAGAATTCAACTTTTGCTACGGCCATCGGCTGATGGATTACGAGGGCAAGTGCAAGCATCTGCACGGCCACAATGCTCGGGTGATTGCCACTTTCGAGACGGCCGATCTCGACAGTCAGGGTATGGTGCTCGATTTCAACCGTATCAAGCAGGTCGTAAACCGTTGGGTTGATGAAAATCTGGACCACCGCATGATCTTGCGTCGCGATGATCCGGCGGTCGATGCCTTGGAAAAGCTGGGCGAGCCGCTATATCTGATCGATTCAAATCCCACGGCAGAGAATATCGCCCGTCTGATCTTTGAAAAAGCGGCCGACGCAGGATTGCCGGTCGTCGAGGTGCGGCTGTGGGAAACGCCCAACTGTCACGCATCTTATCGGAAGCGCTGAGTAAAATTGGCGGGGCGCGACGCGGCCTACGAATTTGGCTAGGTCAAGAAAAAAACACAGTCCGGGCGGCCTCCTTGCGGAGGCCGTCACCGGACCGTTCCCCCCCTGGGAATATGATAATCGGTTGTGTTGAAACCGATTTGTTATCTAAGACTTCTTCTCAATTACAGCTTCATAATAGCCCCGGGTGCCCCGGTAGCTTCGTTCTGCCGTGGGGGTATACGCTATTTAATCGGCCAATATGGCCCGACACTTTGGCAATCTTTTCCGGTTATTCAGATTCTTCCGGCAAAACTGGCGTTTCTCTTCATAGAGTGTAGCGATTGGGCCGATTTTAACAGTGACCGATTAGGTCCAGTACGTTTTCATCTCCCAATTGCATACCAAGCTTCCTCATTTTAGTCGAGGAGTCGAGCCGTGGCTGACTCACCATTTCGAACAACATCGTCAATCGGAAAACCATCGATACCGGGCGGCGCGGGCGGCGGCCAAATCGCGAAGGCTGGTGCGAATTCCCATCATGTTCACCAGGCCCATGGCCGCGTAGGTGGGAAAGGGCTTGCCCAGAGCGTCCCGGCCGCTAAGGCGCCGGAGCCAGCAGGCGGTTTTGCAGCGTCGCTGTTCAGTTCGCCCATACTGTGGGGTTCGCTGGCGTCGGGCGTTTTTTACGGCCTGATTCACTTCGGCGTGCTCGATAACCCCTTAATCCGCAACTATTTCGCCGGGCACGAAGTCGAATATGTGACCACGATCATGTTTTTCGTGGGCATGGCAGCCTTGCTGGTAACTGCCCTGGGAACGATGCGGCAGTCGGCCGGCTTGGGTAGGCATGGCCGAATTTTCGGCCCGGTTCCGACCGGCGGACAATCGGTTTCCGAGTGCCCAGCGTTGTTGGCGCGTTTGCAGGAGGTAGGCACGGCTGGTGGCAATAATATTTTGCTGCGTCGTTTCCGCGATGCCTTGGATCGCATCATGCGTCGCAATTCGGCCGAGGGCCTGGAAGACGAGTTGAAGTATCTGGCCGACCGCGACGCCGATCGGGTTTACGAGAGCTACGCCCTGTTTCGGGTCATCACATGGGCGATTCCGGTTCTGGGTTTTTTGGGCACGGTGATCGGCATAACGCTGGCGGTCGGCAAACTCGACCCGGGTGCCCTGGAAGAGTCGATCGAGCTTGTGGTTTTGAACTTAAGTATTGCCTTTGCAACCACGACACAGGCGCTTTCGCTCTCGATCGTATTGATGTTCACCAAGTATCTGGTGGGCCAGGCCGAGAACAATCTGCTGGCTCGGGTGGATCGGCAGGTAGACGACGAACTGCTGGGCCGCTTCGAGGTTTCTTCTAAAGAGGCCGACGGGCACTTGGGCGCCGTGCGTAGCATGGCGGAAACCGTGATCGAGAACAGCGAACAATTGCTACAGCGTCAGGTCGGGCTTTGGCAAGGCAGCATGGATGAAGCGCAAAAACGCTGGAAACGGATGGCCTCGTCGGCCGGCAAGGAAGTGCAAACTGCGTTGGCCGGCGCGATGGAAGAGAGCTTGCGAACGCACGCCCAAAAACTGGTCGAAGCCGAGCAGGCCCACGTCGATGAAAACCGGCGGAACTGGGCACGGGTTCAAGAGGCGTTGTCCGAAGACGCCAAGTCGACGGTGGCTTTGCAATCGGCGGTGACCGAACAGGTTCATATCCTGCACCGCACGGTCGAGGCCACCGGGCAGGTCGCCCGACTGGAAGACGCGCTCAACCGCAACCTGTCGGCCCTGGCCGGATCGAGCAATTCGAACAGACCGTGATGAGCCTGGCTGCGGCGATACACTTGCTCAACGCGCGGTTGGGAAGCGAAGGCAGTGGAGCGAACGTGCAACTCGAACCCGGGCGGCAAGATCCGCAGGCGGCGTGAGAAGCTCGACATCCGAAAATTGCCTCTTAAGAGTAACAAACACCGGGTCGCGACCCGGTCGACATATAAATGAAGAATCGCACAAACACAAATTCGAAGCGGCGGCGGGACACGGTTCGTGTTTCGTTGTTTCCGTTCTTGGCTGTGTTGATTTGTACGATGGGTGTGTTGATTCTGTTGTTGGTGATTTTCACCCACCAAGCTCGCCTGCAAGCGGCCGAGGAAGCGCGTCGTAAGGCCGAAAAGGAAGACGTCCATGTCGCGCAAGCACGCGAGGACGTGCAGGGGCGAATCGAGCAGTTGAAGAAATCTCGCGAGCAGACCAAGAAGCAACTGGCCGAAGTGCGGCTAAAGCTGGGGCTTGTCGAGGACCATGCGCGGCAATTGCACGAGAAGCTCAAGCAGCTTGAAGCTACCAAGGTGCAAATGGAACAGATGCAAGCCGACGGACGCAAGCGGAAGCAGCTAGAAAACGAATTGGCCGAGACCGTGGCCAACATCGCACAGGTAGAGGCCGATATTGCGGAAACCAAGCAAAAAATCGAACAGCAAGGCCGCGCCCATCGGCCCGTCATCCCGTTCGAAGGGCCCAGGGGAACGATGCGGATTCCGATTTGCGTCGAATGCCGTAGCGACACCGTGGTCATCCAGCCCGAGGGGATCGTGTTGACCGAGGATGACTTCGATGGGCCCATGGGGCCGGGCAACCCTTTGGCCGCGGCTCTGCGCGCGGCGCGCGAGCATATGCTGGCTTCGATGAATCAAAAAATGTCCGACGGCGAGATGAGCGCGATCGAACCCTATCCGCTTTTGCTGGTGCGGCCCGACGGAACGATGAGTTATAACAGCGTTCGTTACGCCATGAAATCCTGGGGGCCGGATTTTGGGTACGAATTGATAGACGACGATTGGAAAATTGCCTACGGAGAGTCTAACCCACAGCGGGCGTTGGCCATGCAGAAGGCCATCGATGCGGCCCGTCTGCAACAGATCCGTCTGGCGGCGGCGGCACCGCGACACTATCCCGGCCGCGGCGCTGGGCCCGTGGGCGGACGCAGCTACACGACAAACGGACACGGCGGGGTTGTGGCCTACCGAGGCAAAATTCGCAAGTCGCGATATCGCACGCCGGGCGAACGGCTGGCTGCACAACAGGCGGCCTTGGGAGGGGCGACATCCGGCGGTACGTCGGCAAGTGGTAATGGAGCTTATGGCGCTGGAGGTTACGGCAATGGGCCGGGTGGAACGGGCAGCGGTTATGGAACGGGTATCGTTCAGGGAACGGGCAATGGCTTGGGAACGGGCGGAGGTTTAAGGACGAGAACCAGCGCGGGTGCTGACGCTCTTGGATCGGGAAACGAATCGGGTATTGGAAATGGAACTGCGAGTGGAACAGGGTATGCTGGAACAGGCGGCCAGTCCGGTGGCGATAGTATGCTCGGCGGTGGAGGAGGTTCGGCCGCCGACGGCAGTATGCTTGGCAGCGGGCCGTATCTGAATGACCAAGCAAATATAGGCGGTGGACAAGCAGGCGGTGGACAAGCAGG
>CAZISU010000679.1:0-4323 GCA_964541935.1 uncultured Planctomycetaceae bacterium
TGGCATCTGTGTCGAATGTCCAATATTGGGACAAAGCGGCGAAGGCCGGGCTGCCGGTCGCCATTGTGGCCACAACCACAACAACGATAATCGACAATGTGAAAAAGCCTCGTTTCATGTTCATTACATGTCCTCCTAAAAAAGTGAAAAGAGTGTGTCCATGGCGCCGATTTTACCCCGTCGCACACTAATGCATGTTTTATAGCAGACTTCCGTGAGCGGAATATCTCCTGTGCGTTAGAGATAGATGTTTAACAGAAACTAAATTTACGGGCGACGACGTAGCAGGAACATGCTCGCTAAAGCCGCCGAGAGAAGGATTGCCAGCGTGCCAGGCTCGGGCACGGCGGTAAGTTCGTAGATCGTGTAGGATGCGGCCTCACCGATGTACAGCTTGGTACCGTCGGCAGAGAAAGCAAGGTTGGCCCAACCGGGAACGTCTACAATTGAATCGACCAGCGTACTGACGTTGCCGGTTGCGAGGTCAATACTGAGCACCTTTGACGCCGAGGAGGAT
This sequence comes from uncultured Planctomycetaceae bacterium, assembly GCA_964541935.1. Taxonomy (GTDB): domain Bacteria; phylum Planctomycetota; class Planctomycetia; order Pirellulales; family Thermoguttaceae; genus JAFGTN01. Next base: position 518 of record CAZISU010000679.1, read on the forward strand.
GTATCTGATAAAACAACCAGATCACCACTTGTCGGATTGATCGCCAATGCCAACGGTCCGCCAATGGTTTCAGAAGTAATCAACTCGGTGAGCGAGCCGTCGGTCGGGTCGACTGTGTAAATCTTGTTCGCGTCTTCGTCGGCCACGAATATCTGCGAATCGCTGACGACGATATCCAATGGATCCTTCAGGATGCTGCCCACGCCATCCGCCACATCGGTATCTTCGTGCAAGACCTGCTCGTTCTCGCTACTGTCGGGCGACCAGAGCAAGATTTGCTCGAAACCGCCGCTGCCGCGGTCTACCGTAAGTGCATCGCCCGGCTGAACGAGGCTGCCGGTGCCGCCGTCGAAAGTATCAGGTACAATCGCCACTCCGACCGGGTCGTCGTCGAGGCCATCGTCGTTGAAATCTGAAACCCAGGTAGTGACACTACTGCCGTCGGCAGCAACGCGGTGGATGTTGCCCAAGTTATCTTCGCTGAAGAATATATCTCCGTCGCTCGGATCGATGGCAATGGCCGCTGGTCTGTCGCCGGCGCCGATGAGAGTCGCGCTGCCGTCACTCTCGATGCGATAGACTCCTCCGTCGCTGGCCAGCGAATTGTGTCTTCCCGCGTACAGTTTGCCATCAAGCGGGCTAACCGCCAGACCACTGGGATTGTCGAATGCAATCGTATTGGTCAGCGTCCACATGGGATCGACAATATTTATACCGGACGCCGAAACTGCGTCGGCCGGCGCGGTCGCTGGTGTATACGTGCCGTCGTAGAGTCCGGCGATCACCTCGGCGGTAGGCTCGTGGCTGAATACGGCCATCTCGTCGATATAGCCGTCAAAGTTTCGACCGCCGTTACCAGCTCGATAATCGCCGATGTACATTCCGTCCATGGGTCTTAGCAGATCGTCGTTTGGGATTTCACGACAATCGCGGAGTTGGCCATCGTGGTAATACTTGATCTATTGGACTCAGGATTCCAAACCTTAACCACATGGTGCCATTCGCCTGGAGCAACTACCGGTCCACTTGCATCACTTATTGAGCCGGAAGTTCTTAGGTAGTACCACTTTCCATCCGGCGCGCCACCGTTGTTTTCCAGTCCAAACGAAACCGAATAGGTAGGATTAGATTCCCAGATGTAGTTTTGCGTATCCGAACCATCATTGCCGATATCGGTGTAATTGAACCAGGCGACAATCGTGATCGTGGGATCGGCCGTTGTATCGGCGATAGGATTGGGGATGTGAACGTTGTGTGCGCCGCTGGTCGGTGAATCGATTTTTAAAGCACCGCCGCCGACTTGATACTCACCTGCAACGTTTGAGATGCTGACGTTACCTTGCGATACGCCTTGCATCGTGCCATTGTTGACCGAACTTGAATAGTCGCTGTCAAAAGACCAGTAGGCCGTTAGATCGCCTTTAGCCGTGCTGCATACCAGAGCCAAAACGGCACACAAGCCAAAGTAAAAACAAAACTGTCGTCTCATCGTGGCACCTCCTTAGAATGAAATGATTGATTGAACCTCGCTGCCTGCTTCTGTTCCTTGATGCGACTCAACCTCTGTTCACAATACCGATCGCCCTGCTCCACGCGTCATCGAAGTAGAATATGCCCTCAAGCCCGAGACGAACAAATGCCGACTGGGAACTCACCGTACCTCTACCCTACGAGTTCGGATTCTACAGCTTAATTGATTCTTAGTCAACCTTTTTTCACGATAATTCTTTTTTACCGTCATTTTTTATATCCATCACCTATTTTCAGGCTCATACTGGTTCGAAAGCCGCTGGTGATAGTGAGACGTAAGTTGCTGTCTAGCATATATTTACAGCATGATTACCATCGATCTTCTCCCGCTCCAACTGCAGGACATACGATATTGCTTGACAGGTCACGGTACTTTGCTGATGATGAATTGTAATCTCGTTTACCGCCTAAGGCTCACTTTGCGATGTCGCTATGTTGTTGAAAACACCCGACAATCAAGCTGTCGCCTTGCCAAGGCTTGATGCGGATAGCGATTCTTCCCCGCTTCGCCGTCGCTCGGGTTGGATAGTCGGGCCGTGGTTCGATCTGTTCTTCCTCCTTAACATCCTATGGCCGTTGGCTTTTCTGCCAGGCTACGTTTCGCCCGAGGGTGCGCCCTACGTTAATTTTTGGATGGCCTACTTCCTGGCGACGCCTCATCGCTGGATGACGATTCTGTTGGTGGTCTGCGACCGCGACCGCCGCGGAGGGCGAACCTGGTTGTTTGCATTGTTCGGCCTGCTGGCCGCGGTATTGGTTGCCGGGACGTACATGGCAACCGGCTCGTTTCAAATCCTAGCGCTGGGCTACGCGATAATCGTGGGCTGGCATTTCGCCTCGCAACACGCGGGAATTTTGCGGATGTATTCCAGAAAGGCCGGCGGAGGAAGACGTTGGTTAGAGACGTGGCTGCCACGGATTTTCGTGCTATACGCCTCGATGAGAATATTGCCCGGCTTCGACCAGGCTTTGCAATATGCCGGGTTTGAGGGTATTGGCTTGGGCGGATTAGAACTGCTCGGAATAGAACGTCTGGGTATGAACCTGGACACGCTCGATTGGGCCATGCTGGCCGTACCGCTGGGCATGATTGCGGTTGAACTGCTCGACCGACCTTGGGCTCATTTACCGAAATTACTGTATTTAACGAGCTTTACCACTCTCTACGGCTCGCTGATAATGGCGGCCCACTACCAGAATCAGATGCTGTGTTTCGCGTTGTTGGCGGCGGCGACGATTACGCACTCGGTCGAGTATCTGGCCGTGACGACGTTTTACGCTTCGCGACGTAGGACACTGGGTTCAGCCGGTTTGTTCCGCCTGATGGCAAAAAACTGGACGGTCGTTTTCCTGTGGTATTTGTTGCTGTGCGGTCTGTTGTATAGCTTTGCCGACAACGCCAGCATGTCGATCATCGTGGCATGGTTCGGGATCAACCTGACGGCCTCTATTTTGCATTGCGTCTACGACGGAATGATGTGGAAACTTCGCAATCCGGCCACGGCAAAGGTGCTCGACGTCGAAATTCTTCCGGCGGAGGCTTCGCCATGAGAAGAATTCCGCCGTCCACGTTGGGTGCCTTGGCAGCCGCTGTTGTGTTTTCCATCGGGCCACTGGTTTTGGCCGGCGATAACCAAGGTCCGTCCGTGGCGCCTTTCGGTTGGAATCGAGTCGTGGTAACGCATGCAATAACCTGTTTGCCGTTGTCGTGGATTTTGGCCGTGGCTGCGACCCAATTGTGGCCCATTCTGCGTAGACGCTGGACCGTGCTGCTTTGGACTATCGCCGGAGTCGACATAGCGGGGCTGAGCATTTTCGCCGGTAATTTTGTCGCCCATGAACTCAGCGCCCAGGATGCGGGGTCGGTCTTGCGGATGACCGTGCGGATTGTATGGTGCCTCTTGCTGCAACTTCCTTGGTGCCTGGCTGGTAGAGCATTGCAGAACAATGCGGTTTCTGAAAAGACCGAATCCACGAATCACGACGACGGTGATTTGCATTCACTTAGAACGGGAGCCATTTTCAATTTCACCTGCTGGTCGCTTGTGGTGGCGATTTTTATACCCTTGAGTTTCGTCGACGGCCTTACTGCTCAGCAAACTCAAATTGCCCACGAACACTGGAAAGCATTGCGGGTTGAGAATGCCCGGCAGGTTACGCGAAGACTTTGCGACGTGGGAAGCATGAAGAGTCTGGGGGATTCGGGCGATTCCGTGGCGGGACGAGATACAAAAAATTCGGGACAAAAAAAAGAAGTCTTGCCCAAGCATGCCCAT
>CAZISU010000680.1:0-4319 GCA_964541935.1 uncultured Planctomycetaceae bacterium
ACACCCGACACGAACCGGCCAAGCTCAGATTAGGATGGTAGCAAAGCCTGGGGATATCGATACCCAACTGTGCGGCAGCCTCCATGATCGTAGTACCGGCGGGCACCGTGATACGCGTGCCGTCGATTGTGAGTCCGATTGTTTCTTTTGCCATGGGGCACCTATTCTGATTGACTTCTGGTCGACGCAAGATGGTCGTTTGTGGAATATCGTGGGGAAATGGTGTTTGGGAAATGTCGAATGAGGAAACTCGAACGAAGAAAAAAGTAAAAAAAACGAATACACAAATGACGAATTGCATACGAGATCGACAATTCGTCATTTAATCATTCTTAATTCCTTCTTCATTCTGATTTCTAAATTCGACATTCCCCCCCTGCTTGCGCTGATACTTCCCTCGCTTGCGCTTTGGGTTAGTATCTATTGACCGGTATTCACCGGCCCGGGCGAAGCGATAATCTGTTCGACCGTATCGAGCAACTGATCCAGTCGGAACGGCTTGTAGAGAATGGCCTGCAAGCCTGCCTGGCGGGCCTTAACGATCGAATGCCCCGGATCATAACCGAAACCGGTCATTAAGACCAACGGCAGTGGGTCCGCGTCGATTATCTCCTGCAATTTCACCATGAAGTCGTAGCCTGAAAGGTCGGGCAGGCGGATATCGGAGATAATTACGTCGTACCCCCCATCAGATAAGAGATTTCGCAACATAAACACCGCTTGGGCACCGTTGGGAGCGGTTTCCACGATACAACCGTATCGCTCAAGCAGTGCATGTGCCGCGCTGCGCACGTCGTTGTCTTCGTCGACCAGTAAAATGCGACGGTTGCGCAAATGGGGTCGTTCCTCGATCGGCTGGATCTGAGGGTGGGCCTGCACCGGCGTCATCCTCTGACCGACCTTCTGGATCACCTGTTTGATATCGCGTGCGTTTCGCAAGATCCGCTGCAAGCACTCGACCACCTTGGGCTCGTGGCCGATGTAGCGTTCCATCACATTCACGGCATCGTTGAGAATTTCGTCCACCGGCAGCGCCACCGCCGAGTGAATAGCCTCGACACTTTGGGCGGCCGCCGTGCCCTTCTCGGCCACCAGCAGTTCCAGTGTGTTTAGAGCCACGCCCACGTCGCGAGTGAATATCTCCAGGAACTGAAGATCGCTTTCGCTAAATGCCCGCGGTTCTGGGCTCTCGACGTTGAACGTCCCGATAACATCGTCGTGCAATACCAGCGGCACGGTCAACGAACTCTTGGCACCGGACGAGCCTGGCAAATAGAGGGGATCTTCGGTCGTATCTTCGCACAGATAGCTCTTGCCAGTCGCGGCCACAAAGCCCGTCACGCCGTTGTTCTGCGGCTGAGCGTAAAGAGCCCGATCGGCCGCTTCCACTTCCATACCCAGCGAAAGCAGGGGCTCCAGCCGTCCAGTCTTGGAGTCCAAGAGCCGAATTTCTACCACATCGAAGTTCAACAAATCCTGCGTATGGTGCAGGATATTCGATTTGAGCAACTCAATCCGCTCCGAAACCGTCATGTGGAACAGTTCGTCGGGTGTCAGATCGACCAGTTCCATGCCGGCCTGGTGAATCGAAGCCAACTTCTGCTGTTGCAGCATTTCGCTGGTCACGTCGCGGACGGTCACGATCAGATGACGTGGCAGAACGCCCTCTTCGCGAACCGGAGCGGCGTGCACCTGATAATAGCGGTTATCGTTGCTGCGCAATGTCGAGCTGCTGGCCATGCCCGTGGCCAAGGCCGTGTGGAAGGGGCAAAAGTCCGGGCCGAGGATCTCGGGGCTGCCCAAGACCGCGTAGAAATTATCGCCCGTCACAGTCTCGCGATCGCTCCAGCGTCGCAGTTGGCCGTTGCCCCAGAGAATCGTGTTCTCGCTATCGAGCAACACCACGCCGTCGGGCATCCCCTCCAGGATCTGCTCGTTCTGCAGCAGCTTGCCTATCTCGAAGGCCTCTTTCAGATGGTCGCCGGAGACAAAAATGCCGTCGAAACGTTCATTAGTCAGCCGGGCCAAGGCACGCATGGGGTTCTGTGCCAAAATCACCTCGTACTTGTCGGCCGATTGGCCTAACAGGCGGTCGACGTGATTGGGTGAATCACAGACAAACAAAATTTTCGGTTTTCCTGACAACTCCCTTCGCGCTCCTTCGTCAAGAATGCCGCGCCGCGTATATGTCGAGCACGTTTCTAGGAAACGTGTTTTTACCTCACGCGACGCCTAACAATCAATTCAACTCAAACTCCACCCCATAACTATCAGTTATTATAGGGGTCTCGGCCGTCCCAAACAACCGCCGTCTTCTTCTGTTCATTTTTTATTCCTACACCCAATCAATCGGTTCTGCAAGCATCCCGGGTTGACTGCCGCTTTCATCTGACGCAGTTTTCCGCAATCCCCAAACCTCGCTGAACCGCACCGCCCGCACGTTCCCTACATTCGCACTAGCTAAAAGCCCGATTCCAGTCCGGGGAGACCAATGGTCGATTAGCAAAGGGGGTGAAGCATCGGCAAGCTCACGAACCAATACACCTCCTAACCCTGAAGAAACAAAAAAATGTGGCGAGCATTATTCCTGGCTATCGGGATCTCCCTGTTTATCTTGGGGGTCGAGTGTCTGGCGGTGAGCAAATTCACCTTCAAAGCCCAATCAAAAGTAAAAGAAGTCGTGCAAAAAACCATCCAGGCACCTCCGCCCGGACCGGGAAAACGACGCGAATTCGTCGTCGGAGACCACGCCCCCTGGAGCCTGATGGGACTCGGCGCCGTAGTCGTAATCTATGCCTACGACCTGCCTAAACGGATGAAGGGTTGATTTCAATCCCCCCGCTAGGACTGCGCGAGATGCGTGCAAATACGTACCCCACCACAGCAGAATATCTTTGCTTTTGTAACACCGGCAACGCTCTTTTCGATCCTTTTGGCTTGGGAAAGTTGACAGTCGCTTTCATGGTCTGGTAGGCTTATTGCACTTGTACCAGGAGAGCATTATGAACTGTTTGCCGATATCTTCGTGGATCGTTCGCCGGGTTCTGTGGGCGCTGGTAGTGGTCGCAATCGTTCCTTGCGGAGAGGCGATCGCCAGCGAAGTTGAGACCGTCCGAGATCGCCTTTGGATCTTCACCTGTGCCGCTAATAGCGACTTTGCACATATCGGCCGTCGTTCGTTGATGACCCCGGCCGAGGGCGCATTCTATCTGGGTGTTCCCAACATCATCGTGGTGCAGTCCAGCAAAACGGAGGCCCCGTACGGACGCCTGCAGCCACCTCTTGCCCAGTATGCCGTGGCTTTGCGCCCGCTGCAGAAAGTTGTCTGGTCGGTTGTGGGGTCGGGTGGTTTTCACTCTGCCGCAGAGACCAAGCAGGTCCTTGCGTTCGCTAAGACGGAGCCCAATTTCGCAGGCATCATGCTTGACGATTTCTTCTTCCGCGAGCAGAAACAAGGCCGCTGGGCTTGCTTGAGCGTGGCAGAACTGGCCGCCATCCGCCGGCAACTTGACCAGGCCACGCGCCCCATGAAAATCTTCGCCACGATCTACACCGACCAGCTTAAGCTGCCTATTGCCGACTACCTCAAGCTTATCGATGTTGTGACTTTGTGGACGAGCAAGCCCGAAGATCTCAAGGATATCGAGGCAAATCTGAAGAAGGTCGAATCCGCCGCTCCCCAGGCCAAAATAATGCTGGGCTGTTATTTCGTCGATTACTCACGTAAGCAAGGCGTATCTGTCGAGTCGATGAAGCTACAGTGCGAGACGGGCCTCCGCTGGCTCAAAGATGGCCGCATCGAAGGCATTATCTTTTTGGGAAACACCACCATGGACCTCGGCTTCGAATCCGTGCCGTGGACCCGTCGTTGGATCGAGCAGGTAGGAGATAGCCGGCTGAGGTGACAAGTAACCGTGCAACTGGCTGCTTGTCAGCTAGTACACTCGTAGGCCGGGTCGGTAACCTACGGCAGCGGAATATCCTTAATCTCGTAATCGAACCGCGCCGAGAGGATATCCGACGGGGTTTTGTAGACGAAAGTCAGATTGTCGGGCGGATTCTCCAGGTCGAAAAGGTAGGTCAGGCCGACTTCGTTTTCGGTCTGGTGGTTCGTTTCCAAGCCGTCGTCCTTGATGATTTTACCGTCGGCCGTTTCCAGATAGACCTCGTTGTTAAAGATCCAGTCGCGGTGCGATTGCAGTGCTTCGCCGGCCTCGTCGAAACGTATGGAGACGGCCATTTCCCAAATCTCTCCGTTGCGGCGGGCGCCTTCGAAAGTGACCGTAACGCCGGCCACACGTTTTTCCACGCCCTTGGCC
>CAZISU010000681.1:0-4313 GCA_964541935.1 uncultured Planctomycetaceae bacterium
GAGGCGGCCACGCAGATCCGTGGCGCCATGACGGGCATGGTCAAGCCGACGACCGCGATGAAAGAGGCGTTCCAGAAACTCGGATACGCTTCGGCCGAACAGGCGGTTGCCGCGATGGGGTTCGTGGGCGTGATGAACGCCGTCATCTCGACCACCGACGGCTCTACGACCTCAATCGCCAAACTCTTTCCGCGAGTGCGTGGGCTCAACGCCGTGTTGCGACTAACCAGCACGGGCGCCGATGCCTACAACAAAAGTCTCGCCGAACTCGGCCGCACGGACCTGACGGAACTGAACGATCAGTTCACGGCCATCATGGACACGGATGTCGAGCGAGTGACAAAGGAACTGAACGAGCTGAAAAACATGCTTACGACCGGGCTGGGTACGAGCCTAGTGAAAACGACTCGGCTGTTTTTCGACACGACCGGCGGTGCGGAGGGTTTTTATCAGGTTTCGCGGGCATTGGTTCCCGTCATCGGTGCCGGGGCGGTCGCCTTGGTGGGTTTTGGTGGCAAGGCAGCATGGGCGGCCGTGCAGACTCGCACGCTCGCCACCCAGGCGTCGCTGGCCAGCAAGGCTATTGGTGGGCTGTCGCTGGGCGTGGCCCTGGGGCTCGGCGCCAAAACGGTCGGCAACTGGATCGGCGATTGGATTATCGACCAGCGTAGCCAGACCGATGAGGCGTTTGGCGGGCTGGTCGCCGACTACATGAAAAATTTCCGCGAGGCCGAAGCCGATCGCGTCAAAACGGTCGAGGGGTCGTTCAAGAATATCCAAGCTGCTATTCAGAAAGAAGTGACGGCAAGGAAATCGGCCTACGACAGCAGCATTGCCACGGCCGCCAAGGCGAACGAAAAGCTCGTCCAGAACACGAAGAGCACGGCCGATGCGATTATCCGCATTCAAGAGGACCGCATTCGCCGTTTCCAACAGATGGAAGAGGACGCACTGGCCGCGATCGACCAGTCGCAGCGTCGAAGTGTCTCGACACGCGACCAACTCTCCGACGACGCCTTCGAGCGAAACAACCGACGGCTTGCCGACACCAGCCAACTGGACCGATTTGCCAAGCGATCCCAGCAGATTGCCGAGCATGCTGCCAGAATGTTGACCGGGGCGACGAGCGACGATCAAATCAGCGACGCCCTGGCCCAATTCGACCGGGCAGCCGGGTTCGCGAAGCAAGCCGACGCGATTGCCAACAGGACAAAGAACCGCCAGCTTGAAGCCCGGGCGGCTGAAGCGGTTCGCGGCGTGCTGCAAAAACAACTGGTCGCCGAGACACGACTCCAGCAGACACAGCAGCGACGGGCCCAAGAGGCCGAGCGGCTCGCCAATCAGGAGAAACGCAATCTCGAACGGCTCAAAGTCCTGTCCGCGCGGATGCAGGAGTCGGCCAGCCTGTTCGATGACGATGGAAAACAACTTCCGGCCGAACAACGCCGCAAAAAGATCCAAGATTATCAGTCGGCGTTCCGCGAATTCCAGAAAATCGCGTTATCCAGCGAAAGCCTCGACGTCGGCCGGGTAATCGACTTGGCGAATCTTGGCAAAAACTTGAACCGCCAACTCGATTCGGTCGAGATCAACACACTTCGAGCCGCTCCGGAAGCGCTCGACGGTTTGAACGATCAGATTTGCCGCGCCACCGACGACCTCTTGCTCAACTTGAAGTTCAGCTTCAACCTGCCCCAATATTCGGAACTGGGCCGCGACTTCGAAAAAATCGGTGAGGCGGTCGACGACGTGATCGGCAAGTACAACCGGCTCATCCAGCAGCAAAACTCCGCCCGGCAGGTGCAGACTGAGTTGGGTTACAATGTTGCGAGAATGAAGGCCAATGTCAGCGGGCTCGGAGTCAGCCCGGTCGGCGCAACCGTAGAGGAGTTTCTCGCGTTTTTGGGCGATCGCACCAAAAACGAAGAGCTTAGCGACATGCAGCGTGGCATCGCATCGCTGACGCGAGAGATGGTCGCGCTGGGGGGAAGCTCCGAGTTGACAAAAGGTGCGTTCGAGGGTGTGGCTCAGCGGGCTCGGGCGTTCGTCGCCAGCTTGGGCAAGCTGGACATGGCCAGCGCCGAGATGGCCGCCTTCAGCCGGAATTTCGACATCTTCAAGAAAAGCTTCGAGCTTCGCGATTCCCTGATCGACAACCCGTTCTCAGGTGGTGACGGTGAACAGCAGCTTCGCGAATTGGAACAGTTCATCCAAAGAATGCGAGAGGAAACACAACGAAGCAACACCTCGAGCAGTAATCTTCAGTCAAACTTGCAGAATACCGTAACTCCCGCCCGATCACTGGCCGAATCGAGCCTGACGACTGCCAATGCGATGGAGCGGATGGCCCGTGCGAGCGGTCAGATCACGATGCCGAGCATTCCGACCGTACCGACACTCACCTCGGCCAAGGGCGGCCTGGTCCAAGTCGCCCGACATCTGTCGCAAGGCGGATTCCTACCGCAAGGCACCGACACGGTTCCCGCCATGCTCTCGCCCGGAGAGTTCGTGGTCAACGCCCGCTCGGCGAGGAAGTTTTTCTCACAGCTTGTGGCCATCAACGCCGGCACCAGACCGGTCTACCGCCAAGAGGGCGGGCCGGTCACCAACGTCGGCGACATTCATGTAAACGTTCGAGGCGGTGAAACCGCCCGCCAGTCCGCGCGAACCATCGCCGCCGGTGTGCGACGCGAACTGCGACGCGGCACTTCCACTCTGTAGTTATTTCCCACCCAACCCTCTCTTTTCCCCCGGAGTAAATCATGAAAAGTCATCTCAAACTTTCCCAAAACGCCGGCGTCGAGGTCGTGCGTCCCGCCAAACCGCAGGCCCAATCTCATCTCAGCCCCCATGGCCGTTTCCAGGTCGAACACTGGCGCGATGGCCGATTGCTCGGCGTGTACGAGTTCCCCAACGGTATCACCAACGAGGGCAAGGATCAATTGCTCAATACCCAGTTCGATGCCGCCACGCAGATCACCACCTGGTATCTGGGCCTGATCGACAACGCCAATTTCACGGCCCTTGCAGCCGCCGACACCTACGACGAGATCGATCAGGTGGGCAACGGCTGGGACGAGTTCGCCGACTACACAGATCCCGGCAATGGCGACAGCACCACCACCCGTCCGGTTTGGAACCCCGACGCAGCCGTATCGCAGGCGATCAGCAACGGCACGGTCGTTGTCTTCGACATCACGGCCTCCGGTACCGTCAAGGGCCTGATGCTGGTTGGTGGAGGCACGGCCCCGGAGAACAAGGGAGATCACGCAGCCGGTTCGACCCTTTGGGCCACGGCTCTGTTCGATTCGGGCGATGTGCCCGTGCAGAATGGCGATCAGCTCAAGGCCACCTACACGGTCACGGCATGAGTGATTAACACTGCGGCCGACTGGGTTCATTTAACCGTGTCCGGTCGGCCGTTGGTTCCCATGGCAGGTTAAGGACGCAATGCAATGACTTTACGACTGGCTGAAGGGTTCGAAACGTTCGGGTCAACCGTTGGCAGCACGGTCCAAGCTGGGTTGGATCGCAGATACAGCGAATTCTTCGGCCTCGCTCTGAGCAACTACGCGGCGTCGATGCAACTGGCGACCGGCCGCAACGGCGGGTATTCCGTCAAAGGGTGCAACAGCAACTATCAGTATTTCTTCCATGTGGTCGCTGCCGATGATGTGCCAGCCAGTGACACCTGGGTCATTGGCGTCGCGGTCAGATTCGACTCGACCTTTCCCAGCAGCAACTCAGTGGTGGTTCTTGGACACACCAACTCGTCGACCAGCTACTGGAATTTCGCTCTGAAGCTGCTTGATACGGGCAAGGTTTCCGTGTCTGGTGCCGGAAATACGCTGCTTGCCACGACCGCCGACCCCGTGTTCGCCCTGAATCAGTGGCATTACTTCGAGATGAAGGTCGTCTGCCACGATACGACCGGATCTTACGAGGTCCGCATCGATGGCGTCACAGTCTTGAGCGGCACAAATGTTGATACGCGCGCCGGCGCCGACACGCGTTTTGTCCGCTTCCGCATGGATGAGTACAACCAGTACATGGACGACATTTACATCTGTGACACGGACGGCTCGACCAATAACGACTTCCTTGGGCAAGTCGTCGTGGAAGCCATCTTTCCCAACGCGAACGGCGACAGCAGCGATTGGACGCCCACCTCTGGCAGCGACAATTACGCCATGGTCGACGATAATCCAACGGACGACGACACTTCCTATGTCCAGAGCGATACCGAGAACGAGACGGACCTCTATACTACTAACCTCAAAGATCGTTAAGTTTTTGACAAAGTTATTAAGCGG
>CAZISU010000682.1:0-4312 GCA_964541935.1 uncultured Planctomycetaceae bacterium
CTAACACAATGTCCGTTATCTGCAACAGTTGATGTAAATATCAGTTCAGATGGAACTTATTAGGACGTCAGATACACCAAATAGTGTGGATTGGCACTGTTGCCCGCAATTCAGATTGTCGCTTTTTAATCAAACACTGATGCACTTACCATTAACCCCATAGAAACTTACGGCGATTCGCAGGCACGCCCTTCTCGCTAGATCCGTATTTCCCGCTAGCGGTTACAGAGAGCCCAATCCAGAGTTATCCCCAGGAGAGAGTGCTGCAGGAAACCGGACAGCAGCGAGCGGGTTCGAAATGCCAGCAAGCCCCATATCACCCCGCCCAGAATGGCGCCGAAGGCTTCGCTAGAGGGCGTGCCAATATGCAATAGCGTGGAGACCAAGACCTGCGTCATGATCGCGCCGGCGTCACCGAACCGCTCGCGGAGCCCGAACTGCATGAAGCCGCGAAAGTAGAATTCCCAGCCCATGTAATACAGCAGATAAGTCAATACATGCAGGCCGAACATTTGTCCGGCATGGGGATTGATGGGATAGTATTCGGCCACGGCCACGTTCTTCGATGCCAGGTAGCCACCCAAAGCAAACAGCGGGCCCATAATCAAGAATGACCTCACCGTTCGTGCCCGATCGCCGAACTGCAGGCCATAATCGGCAAGCTTCTCGCGAAAAACAACTTTAACAATCACCGCCGGTACGATGCCCAAGAGCAAGAAGCAGGACACGAAAGAGTAGATTGCCGCGGCGGCCTTGGGGGCGGCCGGCATGAAACCGGATTGGGTGAGATGCTCGATGTAGAAAGCCGGCGAAGCGAAATATTTCCAGACAACCAACGCCAGAGACGAATATGTAAGAATGATGAGGGGCTTGCGGTTTTCAGCTCGAAAACCTTCCACGAGCGGCGCGACAAAACTATCGGTGTTCATTCTCGCTCCTGCCGCACTTGTTTTAGCCAATCCAGGGTTATGTGAATTCCGTCGGCCAAGGATGTAGGCCGATAGCCTAACTCATCTTGGGCTTTTTGGCAATTGTAGGTCCAATCGACTAGAAAGGTTTTAATCCAGCCGGGGGTTACCACAGGATAGGTGCCGAACCAGCGGGCTCTCTTCTCTTGGAAATGCGAGTAAACCAGCGGACCGAATTTGAGGATGGGGATATGCAGGTGGCGTTTACCGCTAACGCGGTCGATCGTACTGAAAAACTCTTTGAGCGAGGCGTTTTCGCCGCCAAGGATATACCGCTGACCGATGCGGCCTTTCTCCATTGCTAGAATGTGGCCTTCGACTACGTCGTCGACCAGCACATAATTTCCCACATTTATGCCGCGATTGATAAGAACTGTCATTTTGCCGCAGTCGTACGAGTCGATCAATTGCGCCAGCGTGTTAGCTTCGGTAAGATGCCCAGGTCCGTAAACTCGGGTAGGGTTGACGATTACCACGGGCAATCCACCCTGGGCGTACCTTACGGCCTCTCGTTCGGCCTCAACCTTGCTGGCTTCATATTCGGTGAGGCACTTGTCGGTGGCCCGCGGCATACGTTCGTCGCCGATCTCGTTTTGACGCGTGGGACCGAGGGTCACTATCGTAGAGGTCCAAACAATGCGTTTGACGGCCGCCGCGCGTGAGGCGTCAAAAACGTTCCTCATGCCATCGACGTTGACTTTGAAGAACTTGCGCGGGTTAGGAGTCCAGTTTTTTGCACAGGCGGCCAGATGGAAGACATAATTACAGCCATCGACAGCCCGGAAGACAGATTCGCGGTCGGTAATATCGCCACGCACGATCTCGACTCGCTCGTGGTTCAGGGGGCCTTTGCCATTTGTGGAAAAGCCCGGCGGTGGAGGGGGGGTGTCCGACCGGGTGAGGGCTCGCACTTTATGCCCTCGCTCGAGAAGCGATTGAACTAATCGCGTGCCAATAAAGCCAGTTGCCCCAGTGACCAGTATTCTCGAATCGGTTTCCATACCCAACGCCACCTCCAATTCGCACGAACCCATGCAGCACCCTACACTTATTCATTTTCGGCCAGAGCTAGCTCGCACTTTGGTCAACGACATCGAAAATGCCGCCAATCACCCCTGCGGCCGACTGAACATCCAATCCACCGCGTAAACATACGGGGGATACGTAAGCTTGCAAGGCCCGAATACCTGCGTAGAGCATCCACCAGGAGCCAACTCACCGTCAAACCGGCTTTCGCTGAGAACCCATTCTACCATATCAGTACAACCTCATTAAACCTCAAGATCCCTGCATTCCTAACCGATAAATTGAGTGGATATATATACATTCGCACCGCCGAGCACTGCAAATCCACTGTCGGATTTGCCGGGCGGATTGCACGGAGGGTTTTGGGATGAGCGCTTACCAGCCTTACGATTCCCCATCAGAAGACGGATTCGGCCCGGCTGAAGATCCGCCTGTCATCGCCAGGATGCCGGATCTTGATGAAAATCTGTATGCCGAGGAATTCGGCCACGAGGCATCAGAGGCCGAGCTTAGCGCAAGGCGGCTTTCCATGCCCAAAATGGTTTTGGCCGCAAGCGTGGCAGTGGTTGTGATTGTCGGCGGTTGGATGATTTTAGGAAGCGGCTCGGGTGACGACCAGTCAGCCCAAGAGTCCTGGCAACCACCTCCGCCAGCGGCCTCCGCCCCCGAAGCACCACGCTGGGACGGAGACGCCGACTCGAAAACAGACGCCATCACTCTCGACGAAGTCCTACCCCGTCGACCTTTGGGCATAGCCTTGCCAACTGCTTTTGAAGAAACTCCGGTCGAAAAACCGGCCGCCGATAAAACTGTTGAACAAGCGGTAAAAGTGGTCGCGAAACCGCCTGCGACAAATATCCTGCCGCGAGTCGCCGTAAACCGCTCGGTTGCAATCGGAACACCCGTGCCGTCGGTAACGTCGTATCCCAACATGCAAGACTGGCCTAGTATGAGCAAAGCCGAATACTACTGGGCTGTTCGACAACGTTCCGGTGGAGCGATAAATGCCCGAAACGTACGGCAAGGCGCGGGCCGCGTTGATAATTCTCACTCAGCAGCGGCCGCCCAAAACGGTTTGGCCGTCCAGGAGGAAAGTCCTGCATCGAGGCCCATCTACCGTACGACGAGCCGACCTCTGAACGGTTATCGCGACAGCGATGTAGCCGCACGGCAAACAGAGACGAACGTGCCTAACAACGCGACAAGTCCCCAAAGCAGCGGGACCGCGAGGCTTAACGGCGTAATCGAACCTCCGAACAGGATGTACTAATGAACGCCTTGGACAAGGCCTTTATTAAGGCATACGGACTACAAGCACCGGCTGCGGGGAAAATGATGCCGCTTTCCGCGGCTCTTGAATTGTCACGCGACAACGAAAGCGTTTCCCTGGCTGAAAAACCAAAGAACACTGACTCGTTGGCCGAGGAAATCGTTGCCGAAGAGAGCATCGCAGAAGTATCAATCGTCGAAAACGTTGAACACACGCCGGAAACAGCAACGCAATTCCAGCCACTTTTGCAGGTCGACTCTTTCACCTGGCCCAAGGCCTGCGATCGGCTCGACGTAGTGGCCGACGATCAACTAGAGGCCGTGGCCGACCGCGTCGATACCCAGGCGGAAAATGGCCGCAAGATGATCGGCTTCATCGGCGACCAATCGGGCAGCGGCTGTACCACGCTGTTGCTCGCGGTTGCCCGACGTCTGTCCGAGCGATGTCGAGTCGCTCTGGTCGATGCCAATCGCGACAACCCTGCTATCTCTCGCGGTTTGGGCTTGCTACCCGACGTCGGTTTGAAAGACGTTGCGGCGGGCAGAGTGCCCATGAACGAGGCTCTCATCGAATCGATTGACGACCGATTGACACTCTTACCATATGCTGGACATGCGGAAACCGAGTACGGAGCCGATGCAAACGCGTGCTCAAAAGACCTGCGGCAGCTCGAAAATCACTACGATTTAGTCCTGGTTGACTTGGGCGCAAGTGATTTTATCCGTGACGACAATTCAACTCTGAAGCAGATAGATGCAGCGGTGATTGTGCGCGACACCCGAGGCCGACGCTCGAACGGGGCGTGGCACGGCACGAAGATTCTTCAGGCGTTCGGAGTTGACGTTATCGGTATTGTCGAAAATCGCACAAATGGCGAGCATGAAACTCGGTCGGCGAGCGACCCCAAAAACGCTCAAGGCGAGGCCCTCGCACAAGATTTGGCATCGGACGAAGCAGACGAATTTTATGGCGCGGCTTAGATAAGCCCATTACGCCGAAGGCGGGATTGCATGTACGAGTCATATTGGCAGTTAAACGAGAAACCTTT
>CAZISU010000683.1:0-4310 GCA_964541935.1 uncultured Planctomycetaceae bacterium
GACCGGCCAGGGTTCGCTAGTCGGCCACGAAACGCCAATTGCCCAATGGCTAGACGCACACGGCCCCGACTCCACATCGGAAACACTCGACGACACATCTATCGCCATGGCCGGCCTGGTCCGCGGCAAAGTGCAATTCGCCGCCCCGGCCAAGACCGGCATCGACGCCAGCAAAATCACCCAATGGCAGGCCCCCCTGCAATCGCCCGAGCGACCGGGTGTTGATGTAACGCTATTGCCGAAGAAAACGCCTTAGAATTAGGCGAATATCATATCCTGGGCTAAACCTTGAATTGACAGCCGTAATGACGGTGTATATACTTAGTATATACGCAGCTTTAGCCACTTTTACCGAGTAGTATCATGATTAAAACGTTAACGAAACACGGTAATAGCTATGCGATGGTGATCGACAAGCCAATTCTCGAGTTGCTCCACGCCACGCCGGATACGGAATTCGAAATCATTACAGACGGTCGTTCACTGGTTCTCACGCCCGTGCGGGATCCTGCTGAAGACAAGAAATTTGAAGACGCGGTGGAAATGATCCACAAGCGTTTCGGCAATGCAATGAAAAAATTGGCGGAGTAACCGATGACTCCAGTATTTCTGGACCTGGATAAAATCATGCGGCTGCATCGCAGCCTGATTGAACATTACGGCGGAATCGATGGAACTCGCGACGTCGGCCTACTTCAGTCCGCTATCTCGATGCCGCAGGCCTCTTTTGGAGGCGATTATCTGCATGCCGATATCTTTGAGATGGCAGCGGCGTATCTATTCCACATTGTCCAAAACCATCCTTTTCTAGACGGCAACAAAAGGACGGGTGCGGCGGCTGCCATTGTATTCCTTGCCATGAACGATATTCCGATTGATAACGATGAACAGGGTTTGATCGACCTCACCCTCTCGGTAGCCACCGGCCAAAGCGGCAAGGCGGAGATCGCCGCGTTTTTCCGCCAGTTGTCCGGTTGATCTTACGGCCAAATTAATTGCACAACGCCCCGCGGTAAGGTACTTTTTACCTGGTACGCGGGAGCCCCCTCGCGCCGGACGGGATGCCCCGCCCTTCTTCCTGCCCAGTCCCTACAACCCCACCTCGCAGCCGTGGCCACAAACAAATTGCCCCTTGCCCAAAACGTTGCGCCGCCCCTAGCGGCCGGCGCATGTGAAAAACCGTCACAGATCGAAGCGGACGCCCGCCGCCTGTTGGAGCAGGCTTTCGGCGTGGAGTTTCACCTCATCGACTCCGAATCCGGACGGATCGTCCATTGTTCCAGCCACCAGCCGCGGGGCGGCTGCGGCAATTGGGCCGAGTTATGCCGCGAGGTGGCTCGTCGGGGGCAAGCGGAATTTATCGGCGAAGAGAGCCCGTTTGTGGTCCTGGCCATACCTCTTGGCCATCTTCGCGATACAGATGCCAGCCCGGAATCCACCGATTCGCAAGCGGGCCTGATCGCTGTTGCCACGTTCGTCAGTCGCCCCGTTGGCAATCAAGAAAACCTCTCGCAGACCGCTGGGTTACTAGGTTTAGAAGCCGACAGCATCGCGGCCTGGGCAAGACGCCAGAGCACTTGGTCGCCCAAGGCCTTGCAACGCACCGCGCGGCAATTCTTGGAACGACTGACCGAGCGGCGTCAGATTGCCGGGCTGAGCAGAACCCGTGAGGCGGATCGGCAGCGAATCGATGATCTCATCGAAGAGACCAATAGTCTTTCCGAAAATCTGTCATCGACATACGAAGAAATCTCGCTCCTGCATCGCCTCACTCAAAACCTCAAGCTTTCCGAAGGTGACCAGCAGATTGGCCAAATGGCACTGGAGTGGCTTGCCGAGGTTGTGCCCGCCGAGGCTTTGGTGTTGGTCTTGCTTGCGGTCGATGGCGACGACGATACACTTTCCGGGCAAAATCGCACCGAACAGTTGTTCTTAACCTACGGCGATTCGTCAGTCGATGCCGAGCAATTGCTGCGTCTGGTCGAGCACCTGGGCCTCAGCCCTTCGTCGCGGCCCTTTGTGGCCAACCCGCCGGTCACCGATAACGATACGTGGCCATGTCCCGAGATCCGCCAGACGGTGGTCGTGCCCCTGGCCGAAGGCGACAATATTTTCGGTTGGCTGGCGGCCATCAACCACGTAGACGCGGATCAAGCGGATAGCGACGACGGCGGAGTAGGCAAAGGCGAGTTCGGAACCGTCGAGGCCAATCTCTTGGGCTCCGTTGGCGCGATCTTGGGCATACACAGTGGGAACATCGACCTCTATCGCCAGCAGTCCGAGATGTTCTCCGGCGTGGTCCGCGCGCTGACCTCGGCGATCGACGCCAAGGACCGCTACACTCGCGGCCATAGCGACCGCGTGGCTCGAATTTCAGTTCGACTGGCAAGCGAGCTAGGGTGTTCCGAAGAAACCCTCAACAACATCTATCTGGCCGGACTCTTGCACGACATCGGCAAAATCGGCATCGATGATAATGTGCTCCGCAAGCCGGGCAAGCTCAGCGACGAGGAATATGAACACATCAAGAGCCACGTCGAGGTCGGACACCGCATTCTGCTCGACCTGAAACAGATGGACGAGGTTCTGCCGGTGGTTCTGCACCATCACGAATCGTGGGACGGCGGCGGATATCCGCATCGCCTGCCCTCGGAGGAAATCCCCTTGTCGGCCCGCATCGTCGCGGTGGCCGACTCCTATGATGCCATGAGCAGCGACCGCCCATATCGAAAAGGCATGCCCGAAGACCGCATCGACGGCATCTTCCGCGAAGGCTCCGGCAAGCAGTGGGACCCACGTGTGGTCGATGCTTTCTTCTCGGCCAGGGCGGATATCTGCGAAATCTCCGACCGCCAATAAATCCGACCGCTAATAGATCTGCCCGCAAAAAGCCCTTAGGCTTGACCCCGTGGCGGACAGGGTTATACTATGCCTTCGAAAGTTCCTGTCGGCTGGTGTTTGCAGTCGCTTCTTCAATCCACCCTTGCGCTCAACGGACGAACCAAACCATGGTATTAGTAAAAGATCCGGCCGACATCCGCCTAGCCGTGGTGGGTATGAACGCCGGCAACGGTCACGCCTATAGTTGGAGCGCGATCATCAACGGCCGCTTCGAGCCGCAGCCTATAATCGAGGGTGCCTATCCCGGCATCGTCGATTACCTGCAGGCACAGCCGTCCGAAAACCTGGGCATCGAAGGTGCCCGCGTGACGCACGTGTGGTGCGATGACCCGGCCGATGCGAACAGGGTGGCCCGTGCGGCCGGCATCGAAAACATCGTCGACCGGCCCGAGGACGTTATCGGACACGTCGACGCGGTGATTATTCCCACCGATATCGCCTCTGAACACGTGCATCGAGCAAAACCGTTCATCGAGGCCGGGCTGCCGCTTTTGATCGACAAACCGCTGGCCATCGAAGAGCATCACCTGCGACGTTTCATCGAGTGGCACGAGGCCGGCAAGCCCATCATCTCTTGCAGCTCGGTCCGCTATGCCAAGCAATATCAGACCGCCAGGCATGAAGCTCAGCAGACTATAGGTGAGATGCGGCTGATCGTGCGAACGATGATCAAAAGCTGGGAACAGTACGGCATCCATGCCATCGAGTCGGTCTCGCCCTTGCTCGACCCCGGCGGCTGGCTCTCGGTCGCTAATACCGGCACGTCAGAGGCCAACATTGTTCACGTTCGGCACGACAGCGGCGTCGATGTGGTCCTGGCGGTCGTGGCCGACATGATGGGCGGCCTATCGAACATGGAAATCTACGGTACAACCGGCTCGATGTCGGTCGTAGCCAACGACACCTTCAATATCTTCAAGGACCATCTCGCGGCCTTCATCAAATATCTCCGTACCGGCCAGCCGCCGTTCGCCTTCGAGGAAACCGTGGAACTATAGAAGTTAATAATCGCCGGCATTCGCAGCCGCGAAGAATCCGGCCGCACAGTGTTGCTCAAAGAGATAGACGTCTGAAGTCTCTCGCTCTCAGCAAACCCCGTGCGTCTTCCCCTTACCATCGCCCTTCGGAACCGCTGGCGCGTTATCTTCAAGATACTCCATCGCCCGCTGGGCATCTTCCAACAACATGTCGGCCATATCGCGGCTGAAGCCCTCGCGGACCACGACCCGCAGCACGCTAATATTCTGGGCGTCGGGCGCCATCGTATAGGCCGGCACGATCCAGCCCCGCTCGCGAAGCTTGTCCGAGATGTCGTAAACCGTGTAGCGGCTGTCGTCGTTGAGCCGGAAAGTGACGACTGGTAACTGGCCACGTTTGCTCAATAGCGTGAATTTTCCGCTCTCTTCCAG
>CAZISU010000684.1:0-4308 GCA_964541935.1 uncultured Planctomycetaceae bacterium
TTCCTGAACTTCCCGAGGACAACTTAGCAGTATCATCCCGGCAAAGGAGCCATCGAGCGAGCATTGCTCGATAATTTGACGTACCATTTCGGTCGGATTGTTCTGCGGCAGGATATTCGACTGCACCTGGTAGCCCGGCATGGTGTTGTGCAGGCCTTGCACGATTTCACCGATAGGGAAACTCCACTCCGTTTCGTCCTTCGAAGAGCCTTTGAGAACGTGTAGTGATCGCAACGTTGGCATCTGGGGCTCGATCTCCATCTTGCCCACAAAAGTCCCTACGCCGCGCTTGCGGATCAAAATCCCGCGTTTGGCCAGTAGGCTCATGGCACGTGTGGCCGTGAACTGATCGACCCCGAAGTCTACTCCGGCTTCATTGGCCGTCAGATACGGATCGCCAGCCTCCAAACCGCGTCGTCGGAGATCCTGTTCGATTCGTGAAGCCAGTCGATGGACTTTCGATTGAGGAGCTGCTGCATGATTCATAAATGCCAATATAGCAGGAAATGCGGAAATTGCAATGTTATTTGACAAAAACTGCTATTAATAGCAAGTATTGCAAAAACGTTGGTAGCAAAGGAGTTACAGAAATACGGTAGGCGCGTGAAGGCTGTTTGCATGATGTATGTTTCAAAAATGCTAAATCACATTCACCTGGGGGGGTCCTTTGTGCTTCGATTGATTTCACTTTTATATGGTATGTCGGAAACAACACTAAGCGCGAAGCGCAAGCGAAGGGGGGCGTTTTCCTTGCTTCCCCCCTTCGCTTGCGCTTCGCGCTTAGTATAGAGTGCAAACAGCAGATTATGCTGTACGATTCGGTACGACCCTGTGAGTAATCCGAATCTGTCGAACGGAAATCGATTATAATCACATAATGTGCGTGCAAGATTTGTTACTCGATAGAGTGAATGATAAATGCAGCCTTTACGGGAACATTGATTCCGCTACACTGGTTTTGCTGCACAGTTTTTCTTATTACATGGCTTTCTGGTGAATCTAGTTGAGCCATAAATATTAGGTGACGAGCGAAAAAGGGTTGCCTTTGCGGTTTACGCAAATAAGAGAGGAAATATCTTTCATGCGATTAGCGTTTAACTCCCAGGCAAACTTCTCGGATTTTTGGCACTATAGACTTCGCACGCTGTTTGCCCGCACTTTGGCTTGCGGTCTTATGCTTCTTACGGTCGCTTCGGCCTCGGCGGCTTTGCAGCCCGATGAAGTAGCTATTATCGCGATGGCCAACAGCGAGGACTCGCGACACATTGCCGAATACTACGCCAAGGCTCGGGGAATCCCGGCTGCGCATATTCTTTTGCTGGAGGGCAAACCGCAATTTATCTTGCCGCGGACGACTTGGACTAAGAAAACCCGTCCGGCGATCCTAAAGCTTTTAGAGAAGCGCAAGCTGACGGATAAGATTCGTTGCTTGGTTACGTGTTGGGATGTTCCGCTGAGTATTGCTTCCATGGCGAGAAGCTCGACGAGTTTTCAGTCCAGGGAACGAGCATTGGGTAAGGAGCGGGCCGCTCGGGTGGCTGAGTTCGACAAGATAATTGCCGCGTTGGAGGCTATTGGTACTTCCGAACCACCGCGAGTCAAGTCTCCCATGCCGGCAAGCGCTACCGAGGACCGGTTGAAAACCAGCTTCAACACCGCGTTGCAGAACTTACAGAAGCGGAGCGGGAGTTTCGCCTCCGACACCGATAAGGCCCGAGTGCGAGCTGCGTTTGAGCAATCGTTCCTCAGGGTCAGCGGTAGCGGTGGAATGTTGCAACTGATGGCGCCGCGATCGAAGACAGACAAGATAACGCCCGAGCAGATGGCCCAACGGGCTATGGTTATTGGGCGTATTCAGGGTATGCAGCAGGCCATTTCGGGACTGGAAGGCCTGCCCGGCAGCGTTGCCCGCGATCAACAGATATTGGAATTCACAGAAGGTCAGTCGGGATTATTCGGTGCGATCCGTTGGATTGACCAGCAGCTTCATCTCCTGAAGAAGAATGAGAGCGCGGCCAGTTTCGACAGCGAATTGTCAATGATTTTCTACGCCGACCACAGCGTGCATTCCTGGCGTCCCAATCCCTTGCACTATTCGCAGGACGGTAGCCGCAAGCGGCGGGTGATGATGGTGGCACGGCTGGCGGCCCCTACGGTTAAGGTCGTTGAAAAAATGATCGACGACGCGATCGCCACGGAAAAGGAGGGATTGAAGGGCAACGTCTACATTGACGCACGCGGGTTGAAGCCCAAAAGCGGCGATAAGACCCCGAATACCTATTGCATCTACGACGAGTCGCTTCGCGACCTGGCCCAGCGACTGCGAAAACATACGTCGCTGACCGTGGTTTCCGATAACGGTCAAGAATTGTTTCAACCCGGCGATTGCCCCGGCGCGGCCCTATATTGCGGGTGGTACTCGGTCAGGCATTATGTAGACGCCTTCGATTGGAACCGTGGCGCGGTTGGCTATCACCTGGCAAGTTTCGAGGCTAAATGGCTGATTAAACCACCGAAAGAGCCAAAAAACCCAGAAGAACCGTGGTGTCCACACATGTTACAAGATGGTGTATGCGCAACGCTGGGGCCTGTGCTCGAACCGTATTTAGCGGCATTCCCATTACCGGACGACTTTTTCCCATTATTACTGACGGGAAAGATGACGCTGGCCGAGGTCTATTATCGCACCAAAAGGTTTAACTCCTGGATGATCGTGCTGGTAGGCGATCCTCTTTATACGCCGTACAAGGTCAATCCCATGATGGATGTTAAGAATCTGCCCGAACGACTCCTGGGAAAACGAGCGACCAAGAGAAAGACGTCGGCGAATCCTGCGGCTGCGAAATCCAAATAAGCGGGCTACGAAGCCGATGAATTTTCGACCCAGGGCATGGACTCGGTCGTTTCGGCCGGTGGACTGGCTTCAGGCTTACCGTCGGTGAGTTTGAGGTCGGTAATTATCACGTCGGCAATTGCCCGCATTCCCAACGTTTCGTTGATGCGGGCTTGCAGGCGTCTTTTTAGTTCGCCAAGGGTGGGGTCGGTGAAATCACCGCTGTGGGCCTGCCGCAGTAACTCTTCGATATCTTGTTGGACTCGAAATTTTCGGTTAGCCAGTCGGCGATACGCCTCTTGTTCAACGTCCTCGAGTACTGCGATGTGCAGACAAAATTCGGCGGCAGCGATCGGCCCTTTTTCCAGGGGCCCGGCAAGAAAATGGTAGCCTCCCAGGTCGTGTTCGGCGCCACTACTGCTATCACCGCCACTTCCGATCGAATGAAAGGCCAGCCCCACACCGTTAATTACGACCGTGAGGACGACCAATACGATGATTACTTTCGAATTCAGGATTTGCTTTACGACGCTACGGCGAGTTTTTGCGGTTGAGTCGCCGTTTTCTGCAACGTTCTCTTGAGGATCATCGTTAGAGTCGGGTTTTTCTGCTGCTTCGTCGGCCATCGCTGATGTTCCTTCGGGGTCCGCGCGTACGGATTCACACTATGTAACTTTAGCTTACAGAAGGGGGGCGGCGCAGAAAAAAGGGGGCCTCTGACGAGTCACCTCCACAGTGACCATTCCGGGGGGTAAGGGCAAGGTAACACCCCGGCACTATATTCGTCAGAGGCCCCACGGGCCAGCAAATTTGAGCGACCCACTCGGGTCGACTGCCCCCTTATTAATGCACACCCCGTGCCAGAAGTCGCGAAAAGCTTCAGGAAAACATACTTTGACACAAGTTGCTTTACCGTAACGGTTTACGCGGCAAAGATGGTTGCCCGGTGTTTTTCTAGCGGCAAAAGACAGTTTGAGACAGGTGTGCGGTTCTGATACAAATGCAGCGAAGTAGCGCAGCAATTGCCCAGAACTCCAATTGCCCAGAACGCTTTGTCGATGGGGAACGTACAGTATGAAGAATAAGATTATCGTTTCGGTTAATCCCAAAGCAGGCGGCGGCCCGGCACGGCATAGGGCCGAGCGGTTGGCCGAGTTGCTGGAGGAGGACGGATTTGACGTGCATATTCTTAACAGTCTTGATGAGGTAGCAAAGTCGGCCAACGAGTGGCATCGGCAAGGCGTGCTGTGGGTTCTGGTGGGAGTGGGCGGTGATGGGACGGCCTCCGAGTTGGTAAACCGCACCGATCCGGGGGTGCCGATTCTGATGTTGCCCGCTGGGACCGAGAATCTGCTGGCCAAATATATCGGCTGGTGCCCGTCGTCCGGAAATCCGTCGCCCGAAGAGCTACGCGAGATGATCGTGACCGGTTGCCTGAAGGCTTTTGACGCCGCCCGGGCCGGAGAGAGGATCTT
>CAZISU010000685.1:0-4304 GCA_964541935.1 uncultured Planctomycetaceae bacterium
CGGTTGCCGTTCCAGACGATGGTGAAGTTGCCGTTGCCGTCCATACCGATGGAGGGATTCAACTGCTCGCCCTCAAAGGCGTAACTGCTGCGGGGGATATCGACCGTATCGGCTTGATCCGGCTCGGTTACCACCAGGTTCGCCTGCTGGTCGCCCGAGGTGGCCGTGCCCAGTGTGTCGAAGCTGCGGAAGTAGATGCCGTAGCTGTCCGCGCCGGCTCGCACTTCCGTGTCGTTGTCTTCGTAGGCTTCCCACACCACGACGAAGTTGCCGTGGGCGTCCATCGTGGCCTGCGGGTTGCGGGCAGTTCGCTGCCAGCTTTCAGTTCCGCCCGGACTTGTGTGCGGGTCGTGTTGCGAATCGGAGACGAAATCGCCGGCCTCGTTGACCTGGAACTCGCTGCTGGTGACAACGGTTGTCTGAGTGCCGCCCGTGCCGCCTGTACCACCGGTGCCGCCCGTGTTGCTGGTGTCATCCACGGTGGACACAACAAGCGGCTGGCCAAAGCTGTTGAACAAGCGGGCCGTGATGTTGCTGTCGGTCACGACGCCGTTGGCATGAGCAATGTTCTGCTCCCAAGCGACCACGAACTGCGAACCGTCGCCGGCCATGGCTACCGTGGGATTGACCATCGAGTCGCCGGGTACCGCACTGACGCCGGCAATCGGCGTCTGGTTGATCTCGAACTCTTCGCCGACCTGCTCGCCCATGTAGTTGAACATCTGGCCGTGAACGTCGTTGAAGAAGCTCTGCGATTGGCCCTTGGTGGCCCAAACGATCACGAAGTTGCCGTAATCGTCGACCGCCACCGCCGGGTTGAGCTGGTCGTTGGAAACCAGTGTGTTGACGCGGAAGGGCAGGTCGTTGTCGCGATGGTCGATGCGTTGATCGAGATTAGTATCGGTTACAAGCGGTTTGCCCGCAGCGTCGAAACGACGTGCATAAACGTCCCAAGTGCCGTCGGCGCTCTGGGATTCCCAAGCCACGATCAGGTCGCCGTCGGCGTCCATGGCCACCGAAGCGTTGCGCTGATGGCCCGCGGTTTGACCCGCATTGACCAGGATCTCTTGCGTAAAGGGAACTGGATCGCCGCCGTTGTGACCGTCGTAGAGCCGCATATAGACGCCCGCGCCTTGCGGATCGTTATCATCGTCTTGCCCGTAGCTGGTCCACACGACCGCGAAATCGCCGTCGTTGTCGATGGCTACGGCGCGGGTCGATTCTTGTTCGGCCTGGCCGATGCCCAAAGTCGTTCCCAACTTCTGCTGGGCGTCGACGTTATCTTCGTCGTTGACGCGGAACTCGGCTCCCAATCGCGTGGGGTCGTCGCTTACGTAGAACGGGAATACCAAGCCGCTCAAACCGGTCGAGTACGGCGGAACGCCGGGCTCGTCGCGATCCGTGGAGAGCATGTCGAGGTTAAGCAGCTTGTTGCCTTCCACGTCCGTGACAAGGTCGCTGAGCGTTAGCGTGTAGTTGCCTGGCTCGAGGGCCGGTTTTCCGCTGTCCATGCCGTTGCCGTCGAGAGTCAGCGTGGCCTGGTACTTGCCGGTCTCGCCGTCGAGGGTGAACTTAACTTCCGCAATCGCACCCACAAGTTCGATGCCGTTGCGTTCGAGCTTCCAATTGCTCAGATTCAAAACGCTGTTCATGGCCGGGCTGCGTTCGCCGTCGACCACTTCTTGCTTGGTGGAGAGTTCTTCGTCGAACAAGACGAAAATGGTGTCGGTCGACGTGACCAGCACGCCGCCCTCCATCATCACATCGCCGTCTGCGTCCACGATACCGGTTACCAAAGGACCGACACCATCGACAATTTCCACGTTCTTGGCGCTGAGGTACTTATACACGCCGGTTGTGGAGGGATCGACGTTGCCGCCGCTGTCCGTTCCCAAGCCGGTCCATGCTATGACGAAATTGCCTTCTGCGTCGCTGCCGACCGACGACATCCACTGGTTGCCGACAATCTGACTGTTGGCGCGGGTTTCGAGTCCAATTTCGTCGTCGTTGGTCGCATAACGCTGATAGAATACGCCGTATCCCGACTCGTCTTCCTGATTTTCCTGGTTGCCGTAACCGCTCCAGGTGATCGTGTACGCACCCAGGCGATTCATGTCGACCGACGAGTACAACTGATCGCCCGGGGTGCTCGTATTCACCTGGAACTCGCCCGACTTGGGCGTGACTCGCGTAATCTCCATCGACCAGGCATTGAGCGTTCCCGTGGTGGAATCTTCGATAATCGTTCCTTCGTTGATTATCTGTACGGGATTATTGTCCTGCACGACCAATTCCCACGTGCCGCCCACATTCTGGCCGTCGAAAGTGCTCAAGAGCTGTTTGGGGACATAGCGATCCGAGAAGGGAGGTGAGACTCTTGGATCGTCGTCTTGGATATTGAGGTATGGGAGGATTCCATCGGGATCTTCCTCATCGTCGAAGTCCGTGCCCTGGAAATCTTGCCCGGCGGCGCCGCTGGTGGGCACTTCGCGGCAGAGTTCGATTATCGTGCCGTTGGGGCTTCGCAAGAAGACGACCAGTTCTTCCGGCTGCGGATGCGTGATGTCGATTTCGACATTGATATCGGCAATCGTATAGGTGTTTGCGATATCGATCGTGGAAATCACCGACCCTTCGTCGTAGGCTATCCTCTGGCCGACGTCTTCGCTTACGTACTCGTTGACGATGGGAATATTCTGGTCGTAGTATTCGGCCAGCAATCCCATGTCGAAACGCTGTGCGTAGACGGCCGTGCCGTCGGAGTCACCGCCTACGCCCTTGGTACCCGTCCAGGTGACGACGAACTGGCCCGTTTCGCTCATCGCCACGTCGGGATACCGCTGGTTGCCGTCGGTGGTGTCGTTCACCAAGATTTCGCCACCCCAGGGACCGCCCCAAGGTGTCGAGTCGACGTCGAACACACGCACGAGAATGTCGTCGCCGATGCCGTTCTGGTCGCTTTGCCAGGCTACCACGAACTGGCCGCTCAGATCCATGGCCACGCTGGGCAACATCTGGTTGCCGGCCGTGGTGATGTTCACCGGGAACTCAGGAGCCAGGGGCTGGCCGAAGTTGTCGTAGCGACGGGCGTAGACACCATAGCCGTAGCCCAACTGCCCGTTGTCTTCCTGGCCGTAGCTCGACCAGGCAACCACGAAGTCGCCGTCGAGGTCCATGGCCACCGAGGAGTACTTCTGGTTATTTTTCGCATAGGTGTTCACCAGGAAGGCGTCGCCGTCCGCGCCGTCGTACGTATCGCCGTTGGCCTTGAAGCGTCGGGCGAAAATGTCGCGGGCGTTCTCCGCGTTCACTTCTTCGTTGAAGTCGAAGAGGCTCAGCGTCACATTTTCTTTTGTAGCAGAACTTAAACTGCCGTTGGTAGTATCAACCTGAACGGCAACCGTCGACAAAGCGTTGCCCGTCATCCTCAAGTTGCTCACAACAACTTCCGGCTGATCGCCGGCATTGTTGAATTCGATCTGCAGGGACTTCGCTGTCGTGTGTTGCGCAGCTTCATTGCTGGATACGATCGTTGCTTTTACCGAAGCGCCCCAAGCGGTGAATGCCGCTTCGATCTCTTGCTTCAAGGCATCGAAGTCGCCCGTATAGGTGAAGCTTTGGGTCTGGCCGTTCCACGTAATGTCGAAGATACCCAGAATCGAGTTCTGATTCGTCCACGAGATCACGAAATCGCCGTCTTCGTCACAGGCCACACTGGAATAACGTTGCGTGTCGCCCTCGAAAGAATCGATAGCAGGATCCGTGACCGGCTTGGGATCGGTTTTATTGCTGCCGTCGGAATGGAATACCTGATAGTAAACGCGGTCGCGTCCCAGCACTTCGTCGTAGGCCGTCCAAGTCACGATATGATCGCCGTCGCCGTCCACGGCAACCGCGCCCGGCGTCTCGGCGTATGTGCGGGCGTTGGCAAGTGGATCGCCCACGGGTTTATCGCCACCGCCTTCGGCGCGGATGTAGAAGGTATGCACGAAGTCATCGTTCGCGGTGAGGCTGTTCTGGAGAGTGTCATCGTGGCCGTTGTAGTTGCCGTCCAGGGCGTTGCGCCAGATGTCCTCGACTTCGTCGTAGACCGTTAAAGTATAGCGGCCGTCGCTCAATGCCTGATTGAGCGGCACGTCGGGATCGCCGTCGAAGGTGATCGTGGCTTCGTACTTGCCGAATTTATTTCCGAGAGGATCGTCGTTGAGGTCGAATTCGATCTCGGCTACCCCGCCGGTCACGATTTCGCCGTCGCGTCGCAACTGCCAGTTATCGGGATTCAGGACGCTGTGCGCGCCGTCCTC
>CAZISU010000686.1:0-4302 GCA_964541935.1 uncultured Planctomycetaceae bacterium
CTCCATACATCAACGGCAGCACGCACCCCGAAACGCCGGGCGCGGTCGCCGCCGACGGCGACGGCGACCATGTTGTGGTTTGGACGGGTTACGATACGGCTCTGCAAACCAATCGCGTCTATATGCGTCTTTATAATGACGACGGTTCGGCTTATTCGAATATTCTTTCAGTAACACCCGGTTGGAATACCAGCGACTCTCAGGATCATGCCAATGTGGCGATGGACAAAGACGGCGACTTCGTGGTCTCTTGGACGAACGAACACGACGGCGACAAAGATATTTACGCCCGTCGCTTCACGTCCAACGGCACGCCGGACGGCGATATTTTCCGCGTCAACATTTACACCGATAACACACAACAATGGTCAGATGTGGCCATGGACGCCGACGGCGACTTCGTAGTTACCTGGTCGAGCTACGGCCAGGAAGACAACGGGCAGATGGGCTATGGCTGGGGCGTTTATGCACGCCAGTACGATTCCTTCGGCCAGCCTATGGCACCCGAGTTCCAGGTGAACGTAACGATTGCCGGTAACCAGCAGGGTTCGAGCGTAGCCATGGGTTCGCAGGGCAACTACGTTGTAGCCTGGACGAGCGACCAGAACGGCAGCGGCGACGACATCGTGGCCCGCGAGTTCAACGCCGACGGTTCGCCCAGGCAGAATGCCCAGGATCAAGGCTACCTCGACGGCGAGGTGGTGATCAACGACATCATCGAAGGCAACCAGCGCAACCCGGACGTAGCCATGAGCCTGGACGGCTCGAAATATGTGGTGACCTGGTCGGATTCGGCCGCCGACCTGAGCGGCTATTCGGTGTGGGCCGAAATGTCCGAACCTGTGCCGCAACGTTTCGGATATCCATTGGGACACTCGATTTGGACGACCCATTCGTTCACGATCAACGTCAATCGTGCAATGACGATCGAAGACCTCAATTTTCATCTCGAAGATCTATGGCACGAAAATCTGCAGGAACTTAGGGTTACTCTCACCAGCCCCGAAGGCACGACGGTCGTTCTTTTCGAAGATTTGCCGCGGCCATATACGGCGACTGGCAACAGGCCTCCGGGCAACGAGATCATCGACCTGGACCTGGACGACGAGGCTCCCTCTTCGGTTCGCATCACCGATTCCGACATGGGCGCGGTCCCGCCGTAGACGGGTGAATTCGTTTCCCAGGAAATCCTTGCGATTTTCGACGGCGAGCAAGCCCTGGGTAATTGGACCCTGACCATAAGCGACAGCGCTAACAACGGCTTGACCGGCTATCTGGGCACGTCGTTAGACTCGGGCTTTTCCTGGTGGATCGACATCTACGAGCAGAACGCCCAATCGCAATCGTTCCTGGTCAACACGACCCGCGACGGCCACCAGATGTACTCGGCCGTTGCCATGGACCACGAGGGTAACTTCACGATCGCCTGGTGCGGAAATGGAACGCAAGAAGCCCAGGTCGACGGTTCGGGACACGGCGTGTTCTATCAGCGCTACTACGATACCGGCTCGCGTTGGTTTGGTGAAACCCGCGCCAACCAGAGCACCAGCGGCGACCAGTGGATGCCGTCGATGGCAAGCGACGGCGAAGGCAACTTCATTATCGTCTGGACCGGCGAATCCGCCACGACAGGTACGGACGTTTACAAGGTGACCGGCTCGGCCGTTGCGCCTGTGGCAGACAAGGTCGGACCGATCGTAACCGACGTCTGGTACGACGACGAACGATTGCTGTCCAGCGACGTCATCGAAATCGATTCTTCGCTGCCTAGTCCTGTTACATCCTTGAAGGTGGCATTCGACGAGAACCTGATGTACCACTTTGTGGATCTCACAGATCCCACCGATCCCACCAGCGGCGTACCCAGCGTTCACAGCGTTCACAATCTCAACAACTGGGTGCTGGTGCATAACGGCTCGGAAATGCCCGGAGCTATTTACGATATCACATTCGAACTTAATCCGGTCACGCGGAAATACGAGGCCACACTTTCTCTCGACAGCGACCGCATCAACCCCGGGCAGACTGGTCTGGAACCCGGCGACTATACGCTGGGCATCCGCGACGCCATTAACGACGTTTCGATCTACTTCAACCCCGACGAGCAGGAAGACGAGCTGGTCAACGGCAACGCGCTGGACGGCAACTACGACGGCATCCCCGGTTCGGACCCGATCACGACGGCCTTTGGCGGATATTTGCACCAGTTCTCGATATCGGACGGCCCGCAGTTGGGCGCCGAATTCCGCATCAACCCCAAAGATACGACAAACTACGAGCAGCTTTTATCCGAGGCTTGGGGAACAGGCCGCGGACGCGAAGAGTCGACGCGCTCGGTGGCCATCGATAACGACGGTGATTTCGCCGTGGTGTGGACGAGCTACGGCCAGGACGATGCCAGCGACTCGCAAAGCGCGGGCGTCTACATGCGTTTGTACGACCGCGACAACACCCCCTTGACCGATGAAATTCTCGTCAACAAGACGACTGAAGGCCATCAGCGCAACGCGGCCATCGCCATGGACGCCGACGGCGATTTCGTGGTCGTTTGGGAAAGCGAAGGACAGGATAAGGACGGTAGCTGGGGCGTCTACGGACAACGTTTCAGTTCGGTCGGCGATAAGATCGGCGAAGAAGAGTTCCAGGTGAACGTCGATGAGTACACCGGACACCAAGTCAACCCCACGGTCGCTATGGACGACGTCGGCAATTTCGTGGTCGGTTGGGCCACGGCCGGCCAGGACTTCAGCTTCTTTAATGATGTTTACATCCAACGCTACAACTATCGCGGCGACCGCTTCGGGTTGAACTATCTGGTCAACGACAACAGCAACCCGGGCACGGGACAGGGCGGCACGGAAGTCAACCCGACTATCAGCATGGTCGGTTCATCCGATGACGACAATGATACCGGCGATTTCATGGTCGCTTGGGATCAGGCAGTCTCGCAGCAGAACGGAATAGTTACCGATACGCAGATATGGGGACGGATGTTCAACTTCGACGGTACGCCCGTGGCTGGTGATACTCGCATCGACTCCCCGATCAGGGCATCCGGCAGCACGGCCGGCAGTTCTGTTGAAGACACTCGAACGGCTCGCAACCCGCAATTGACCGTGGACGGTCAGGGCGAATATATCCTAGTTTGGGAAAGCTGGAGCCAACGTGTCGTAGATGGCCCGTTTACCTACAATGTTCTATATCGGCACTTCGATCAGGCCGGTACCGGCGGCACACCGGAATTCGTGAACATGACCGCTTTTGAAGGCACGCAGGTCAACCCGTCGGTCGCGGTCGACGTCGACGGCGACTTCACGGTCGTCTGGAATGGCGAAGGCGGCATGACGCACCAGATCAATACGGGCGACCCGGATTCCTTCGGTAACATGGACCTGGAAGGCATCTTCCTGCGTTCGTACAGCGCCTCTTCGGCGGCCGTAGCCGTGCAGTCTCGCGTGAACCGTACCGAGGCCGGCATTCAGCAGTTCCCCACCATCGCCATGGAGCCCGACGGCGACATGATTGTGGTTTGGAGCGGGCGCGGCGTGGGCGACCAGCACGGTATTTTCGCTCGACGCTACGACGAGGCCACCGACACGGCCGGCCCCTTGGCCACCGAACTGCGATCGGTCTCCGAAGATGCGTTCATCGACATGAGCCTGCCGATCAAGTCGACGAAAAATGTCAAGGTCATCTTTGACGAAGAGATGATGACCCACGCGGGTTGGCTGCAAGACGGCACGGGAACGGATTGGGCCGACGGCCACGATACGGACAGTGTCGAAAACCCGGCCAACTGGATCTTGACCGACGGCGACGGGGTCGAGATGCGCAATATGATCCAGAGCGTAAAGTACACGCTCAACCCGACCACGAATAAGTGGGAAGCTGTCTTGACGTTCGACATGTTCCTTACCGACGACATCTACACAATAACGGCCGTAGCGCCGGTTCCGGACATTCCGGATACCGACACAGTCGAAGGCAACTCTGGTCTGCGCGACAAGGTCGGCAACCCGCTGAGCAGCACCGGTAATCTTGCCGAAGGCGAAGACATCATCTTCCAATTCCAGATTATGACGTCGGCGGACGAGATTCGCGTAAATCCCGATTCGGAAAACGGCTCGGAAAAAGGCAACGATCAGGACTTCCTCGATCGCGACATGACCTACGACGTCTTCCCCAACAGCCCGCAAGCAATCGCGGACGACGCCGACGGCGACTACGTCGTGGTTTGGACGGATACCGATCCGGTCACGGGCGAAACGCTTGGTATCTTTGCCCAGCTTTATAAAGCGACTT
>CAZISU010000687.1:0-4301 GCA_964541935.1 uncultured Planctomycetaceae bacterium
TTTGAATCTGAGGTAGGAGCACGTGACATCAGCCTATCATCACACGGAGCGTGATGAGTACAAGAATACACAATCCCGACCGGCTATGTCAAAGGCCCAGGCGGCACAAGCAGTCTGCGATATGTGTGTATGTCCCCGCGGACCACCAGAACGTAGAGCCGGCTGCCAGACTGCCAGGTCGCTGCCCGCAGTCCGAGCGTGTTGCCGGGCGGATTATTCGGAGGGCTGCTCGGCAGACCCAGAATTCTACCTGGCGCGTCCAGCACATAGAGCCTCGCTTCGGCACCTTGGGGCGTGATAAATGAATAGACAACGCCCTTCTTATCGAGGAAATTATTGACCGCCTGCCAGTGGAACGATGTGCATTTTGAAAGCTGCAGGGCCCGACTCGGTGCAAAATCTTTTACAGCCTGCGGCAATTCCTTGGGGAGTGGGCTGGCGGCCAAGGGCGCATCGAAATTGTCCATGGCTTTCTGCACCACGAACGATTCACTCATCGGCGGCGCGGCGGTCCACTGCAACACCAGGGCCACCATAAGCGATGCGGCCACGAACACGGCCGAGGCCCCCAGATACCAATGGCGGTAGCGCCGACGCGGCTTGGCGGGAACCGCCAGCGGTATTGTTTCATCCGCGGGCACAGATTCTTCAGCGTTCGTTTCGTCTGCAGCCGGAGCCTCGGCCAGTGCGGCCAGTATGCGAGATTCAAGCCCTGCGGGGACGGGCACGTCGGCAAACGCCTTTTTGATTTTCGCGTCGGTCTGCTCTATATGACTGCGCAGGTCGATAAAATCGGCGTGATCGGCAATGAACGCAAGCGACGGATCGGACGCATCGTTGCTGCCGGGCCGGCAAGCCTCGATGGCCTCTATGATCTGCTCAGGACTAACTGAGTCCGGGCCGATCGAATCGTCGTTTTGCTGAAAATTCTCGTTCATTGCTCTTTCGCGGCCAACTGATGTGTATTTGTGGCGGCGTTGTTATTGTCGCTTTTGAAAAGTTCGGTTCGCAGGCGACTTTTTGCCCTGGCCAGGCGGCTCATTACGGTGCCGATGGGCATATCCAGTTGCTCGGCGATTTCCCGATAGGGGATATCCTCGAAATAAAACATCACCAGCATCGTACGGTGCTTGGGCGGCAAGCGGTCCATTGCTTGCTGTAGTCTCTCGCTGTCGATTTCTTCGTTGCGAGTGGTCTCTTGTGGAACGCTGTCGATGTTCAACTCGATACTCCCGGCCGAAACAGGGCGTGTACGTTTGCGACTCCGAATAAAACAGTTCCGCAGGATGGTGAACAACCAACCCCGAGCAGCCTCTTGGCTACGTAACTGGGCGAGTTTTTGCTGTGCGATTAGAAAGGCCTCTTGCACGAGGTCTTCGGCGTCGACAGCGGAACCCGACAGCCGGAAGGCATATTGGTACATGCTGCGGTGGTATTGGCTGACCAGCACAGCAATGTCGATTTCATCACCTTCGTTACGGTGTTGATCGATTTCATTGCTTTTCTCGGCCATGCCCGTCCCTTTCTAATGAGACCGTAACGAGGGGAAATATTCCCTAAATTCGCCAATTACTAAAACTTTGATGCCTATGAAGCGATATTTCGTTGGTCTTTAGTCTAGAGTTCGCCGTGATCTGGTTAAGCTTGGAGCTTTGAGTATACATATTTATGGGATAAAATCCGCCCTCCCACCGCCTGGTACGGGGGTGCCTCGCTACATTGAGGGGGTCTCATTAAAGAAATTCTATCATTCGTGGAATAAAATCCCAGGGGTGGGTCTCTTAGCTTATAGAATATCGAGCAGGAGTAACCTGGCTCGAGTGGACCCAAACCTAAAAGATTTTTTTGGAAGGTATTGTTATGAAACGTTTTGCAGCTATCGCTTTGATCCTCAGCATCGGCCTGTTCTCCATCGGTTGCGCCGAAGGCAAGAAGAAAGATAAAAAGCCCGCCGAAAAGACCACCGTCGAAAAGACCGAAGACGGCAAGACCGCCGACGCCACGCCCGCTGCTCCCGCCAAGGAAGAGAAAAAAGAAGAGAAGAAGTAGTCTCCCTGACAATCAGGATAGACAGGCAGCTTAGGCGTTACGCGTAATCTGCCGCCTCTTCAGAACATCGGATCAGCTCACCTGCTGGTCCGGTTGTAACGAAAATACGGGGAAGTTCGCCACAACGCGTTCTTCCCCTATTTTTATGCGCTCCCCCGTGGGAATCAGCCGTCGTGGGGGTTACGTGTTATAGTTATAGTTGATGAGAGCAACCATTGTGCATTTATTCATTCTGAATTCTAAATTCATTCTTCATTCTGGCTTCCTCATTCGACATTTTCATACCACCAGCAAATTACCACCTCGAAAAACTGAATTAATTGATGGAAATCCCCTCCGGGTATCAGTCGCGTTTACGGGCCTTACCGGGCGGGCCGGGCAAGGTTCTCCTTGCGCATTGGGCACAACAGATACCCAAGATCGCGGCCTTCGAGCCGGAGATGATGAAGCTCACCGACCACGAGCTCCGCAAAAGCAGCCTCTCGCTGCGCTACCGAGCCCGTAGCGGAGAGCCCCTCGCGCGGCTCTTGCCCGAGGGCTTTGCCTTGGTCCGCGAGGCCGGCCGTCGCACGCTCAATATGCGTCATTTCGACGTACAGCTGCTGGGCGGGATCGCCATGTTCAACCACTCGATCGTCGAGATGCGCACCGGCGAAGGCAAGACGCTCACGGCCACGTTGCCGATGTATCTAAACGCGCTGGTGGGCAAGGGGTCGCAGTTGGCCACGGTCAACGACTATCTGGCCCGCCGCGACGCCGATTGGATGGAGCCCATCTATAAAGCCCTGGGCATGACCATCGGCGTGGTTGAAACGCAGATGTCTCAACCGCAACGCCGCAAGTCATACGCCTGCGACATAACATACGGCACCGCCAAGGAATTCGGCTTCGACTTCCTCCGCGACCGCCTCTTGGTGCGTCGTATCCGCGAGGGCGAGGGCGATTTACTCGGTGGCATGCTGGGCCAGGGCAACCGTGGCGGCAACGAAAAACCCGTGCAACGCGAGGCTCATTTCGCCCTGGTCGATGAGGCCGATAGCATTCTCATCGACGAAGCCCGCACGCCGCTGATCATCAGCGCCCTACCCAGCGAAGAACAGAAGCTGGCCGTGGAGTGCTATCAGTGGAGCTCGTCGGTGGCTACCGAGTTCATCGAAGACGAAGACTACGAGTACGAACACGACAAACGCAAGGCCGAGCTAACCCGCGAGGGACGTCAAAAGGTCCGCACCATGCAGAAGCCCGAGGCCATGGACGCCGTGGGCATGGTGAACATCTACCAGTACATCGAACAGGCCGTCATGGTCGAGCGGGAATATCACCTCGACCGCCAGTTCGTGGTCCGCGACGGCGAGGTGGTCATCGTCGACGAGTTCACCGGCCGCTTGGCCGAGGGCCGCAAATGGCGTTCGGGCATCCACCAGGCAGTCGAGGCCATGGCCGACGTCGAGGTCACGGTCGAAACGGGCCAGGCCGCGCAGGTGACCGTGCAGGACTTTTTCATCCGTTACGACCGCCTGGCCGGCATGACCGGTACGGCCGAGTCGTCCAGCCGCGAATTGCACAAGATTTACAAGTGCCATGTAATAACTGTGCCCACCAACCGCCCGGTGATTCGCAAACGCTGGGCCGATGCGGTTTTTGGAACCGCCGACGCCCGCTGGCACGCCATTGTCGAAGAAATATGCACGGTCCACGAAGAGGGCCGCCCGATTCTGATCGGCACACGCTCGATTGATAAATCAGAGCTGCTCTCAAAAATGCTGGAGACCCGTGGCATCAAGCATCAGGTGCTAAATGCCCATCGCATCGAGGAAGAGGCCGACATCGTGGCCCGCGCGGGCGAGCCCAGTAAGGTCACAGTCTCGACCAACATGGCCGGCCGCGGAACCGACATCAAGCTAGGCGAAGGCGTCGACGACTTGGGCGGCCTGCACGTAATCTGCACCGAGATGCACGACTCGTCACGCATCGACTTGCAGTTGATCGGACGTTGCGGACGCCAAGGCGACCCCGGCACATTCCACCAATACTTATCGTTGGACGACGATCTGCTCGAAGGCGGCCTGGGCCCCAAAAAGTCCAAAAAGCTCAAAGAACACGGCCTAACCGCGCAAGAAACGTTCGACAAACTCAGCAAGATCTTCCGCAAGGCTCAAAAGAAGGTCGAACGCCGCCACTTCCGCGACCGCAAGTCGCTAATGTACTTCGCCAAAGAGCGAAAGAAAATGCAGCGGCAAATGGGACAGGAT
>CAZISU010000688.1:0-4299 GCA_964541935.1 uncultured Planctomycetaceae bacterium
CACGAATTGATGGAGTATTTCCTCAAGAGTGCGACTCGATAGAAACGAGTTGAAACAATACGATGACCAAGGCAGACGTGCATCGCATCGCATTGGCTGCTCAGAATAAGGGGACAGGATGAAAGTTGCGAAATTTGGCGGGTCCTCAGTAGCAAACGCCCAGCAGATACTAAAAATGATTGACATTGTCAAAGCCGATCCGGATCGTCGGATCGTCGTGGTGTCGGCGCCGGGCAAACGGTTTTCCGGCGACATCAAAGTGACAGACCTTCTGATCGCCCTGGCGGACGCGGTCATCGCCAGCCAATCGTACGACAGCGAACTGGCCGCGGTTGTCGAAGAAAAGAAGGTGCCCTTTGGCATCGCCCATACGTACTTGGGCCACTGGACGAGTTGGTTCGCACGCTGGCTTATCACCAGCGGCGCCCTGGGCGCCGTGCGTTGGGTCGACTCCTACTACCTGCAAGGCTGGCTGGCCACCAAGCTCGAAGACGAAGACCAGATGCAAGCCTCGTGGCGAACCGACCCCACCAAGGCCGGCGCGTCATGCTGCGGCGGCGACATCGGCACGCATGCGTTCATGCAAGCCCGCTTCGTCACCGGCCTGGAAATCACCTCGGTGCGCGGCATGATCGAGACCTTCCTGGCAGGACGCCAGCTCGACGACCACTTCACCACCTACTGCAATCTCTCCAACGGCGGCCGGGCCATGATCCGCGCCACGCAGATCGCCATCGGGCATAAGAACGGCCTGGGCATCGAGGTCAACTGCGAAAAAGGCACCCTCACCTGGCAACAGGAAGAGCCCGAATGCGTCAAGATCTACCTGCCCGGCGAGCCCGAGCGGATCTACTGGCGCGGCGAGGTCAACGGCGACGACATGTTCCTCAAGGACGTACCCGAGTATCTCATCAACGAGCCCACCATCCCCTCCGGCCACGGCGAAGCCTTCCACGACGCCTACGCCCGCCTGCACCGCGAGTTCGAAAAAGACGTGCGGCTCTACAACGACGGCCAGCCCTTCAACTGCGACGGCAACCGCTACGCCAACGTCCACGACGGCGTAAAGCACATGCAGTTCGTCGAAGCAGCCGTCGCCAGCTCGAAAAACAACTCGCAGCCGGTGTCAATGTAACCGGCAGCTAATCCGCTTTTTTTCCAAGGCCCGTCTCGGCAACGCCTCCATTCAAACGGAAGCCGTTGTCAAGACGGGCCAAATGGCGGGCCAATTTATGCGCCACCCGACGATCAATCCCGCTTGCTGAGATCCTCTCGGATCTGTTCGAGTTGCTTCGGCGTAATGCGTTGTGACGTCTTGGTGATCATCGTTAGAAAATACTCGATCTCTTCGGGCGTGCTGGGGAACCCAATATTTCCGTCTGGTCCACCTGAGCTGCTCAGCAGTTTGCCCTCGGCATCGACTATCACCATCCATGGCACACTGCGTGGGTTGCCGCCCACCTGGGAAGCCACTTCTTTCCCGTGCGTCATGCGCTCGATGTCGATCTTCAACACAACGTAGTCTTGTCCGAAAATCTTTTTCTGTTTCTGCAAAAAGTCCTCCAAACGACGACAAGGGACACACCAAGGAGCACCGATATGGATCAGCACCGCCTTGCCCTCCTTTTTCGCCCGCTCTTGTGCATCCTTAAGCAGCTTTTTGGCATCGAGCGTAGGAACGGCCCACTTCTTGAGAAACGCCGTGAACTTCTCGGTGTTCCAACTCTTCCCGCTAGCCGAATCGATTGCGAGTTGCTTGGTCAGCACCGTGCCGTCGGCCGCTAGAACCACAAGATATGGAAGCCCTGTTTGATTCAAATCCGTGCCATATGTGGGCATGGAACTGGCTTCCTGCTTTGCCGGATCCACATCAACGAGCACTGTTTCGAATTCGTTTCTCGTCAAGCCGGCCACATCCATGTGCGTTTCAAGAAGCCCCGCCAGATCGCGACATGCTTTCTGCTCGTCGGTTCCGTATATCAGCAGCACGCGTTTATCCTGCTTGCGAGCTTCCACAAGAGCGGCATCGATGCGAGCCTTCACATTAAGACCATCCGTCGCGGGAGGCTGCGTTCCTTTAGCAGCTTGGGGCGACGTGAGACGAAACTCATCTAGGTCCCAAACAAGCACTGTTGCATCACTGAAACCAACGGCCAAACGCTGGTCGTTCACAGCGAAGGCGATATGAGACGGACGTTGCTCAATGCCATCGATACGTCTGATTTCTTGGCCCGTCCGCAGGTCCCAAACGCTAATCCAACGTTTCTGCACATGCATTGGCCCGAGAGTACACATGCTGACGGCCAGACGGGTACTGTCCCGAGAAATGGCAGCAGTATGAGCGTAATTGTCCAGTGGTTCGATCTGACAAATCGTCTTCTTTGTAACGAAGTCACGAATCCTAAAGAATCGAGTTGATTTTGGCGGAAATATTTTCTCAGAACCGTTCTTGAAGCGAAATCGACGTCTTTCCATAGTGACAAGTAGCTTCTGATCCGGAGTCAGGATGAAGTCATCCAAGGAATCCTCAGTTTCGAACTTGTCGAGTTCCCGGCCCGACGCTGTGTCGAACTCATAGATCACACTACCGGCGCTGAGCAATAGGCGAGTTCTATCGGCAGTCAAGCGAATTCGCTTGATCACGTCCGAGATGTCGTTTGAGAAGGAAATGGTAGTCCCTACGATTTTTATTGGGAAAAGAGGATTTCCCGTCTCCTCGATCTTGATTCCACTGGGACGGATGGCATGTTCGGCCAACATGCGTCCGTCGGCGGCGGCGAATGTTCGCAGGTTCAAGTCGTTACCGATCGATAGGAATCGTTTCCCATCGGACGTGAAGCCCAACGAATAGTGTCGATTACCGCCCGTTATTCCGTGCCCCTTGAACTTGTGTAACTGTTTGGCAGTAGCAAGCTCCCAGAGCCGTAAAGTGTTGTCAAGACCACAAGATAGGATCTGGCAGCCGTCAGGAGAAACGTCCAGGCCGCTGATCCAAAGCTTGTGCCGAAGCTCGTGGACCTGACGACCTGTGTCCGCATCCCAGACGCGGACTGTGCCATCCATCGATCCGGTAACGATGTTCTTGCCGTCGGGAGTGAATTGCATCTCGTAGCAGTCTTTTTCATGTCCCACAAAACGGTCGCTAAGAGATTTCCCCTCCGGCATTTTCCAGAGCTTGATTGTTGCCCACAGCCCAATGGACGCCAGCAATTGTCCATCTTTGGAGAAGGCCACGTCGTCGGGTTCCCAGACGCCGGCATCCAGGCTACGCAGAAGCTTGCCGGTCCCTACATCGAACAAATCAATCGTATTGCTTTGGGGTGACTTAATTTGGTTGCCTCTGTTGGTGGGAACGGCCAGCAGTTTCCCGTCGGGTGAGAAAGCCAGGTTTTGTTCGGAACAAGTCAGCTTGCTGCCTTTCAGTTGCCGTATTCTTTGTCTTGATTCCACGTCCCAGAGTTGGATGGCCTCGTTTGCACTACCGATGGCCATTAGTTTTCCGTCCGGCGAGAAGCAAACGACCCACGCGCGATTTAGCTTCTGCGGTAGCTTTTGAGGTTTTTCGCCCTGACGCCAATTCCACAGGAAGACGCTGCTACGGGTGGCTGCCACCATTAACTTGCCGTCCGGCGAAAATGCCAACGAATCGAGGGGGTATCTCCCCACAGTGGAGCTTGAAAGTTCCTTGCCGGAGGTAACGTTTCGGAAGCAGACCTTGCCGCCTTCGCCGCCCATGGCGATGGCCTTGCCGTCCGGAGCGACCGCCACACATACCGCATCCAGAATCCATGGATTGATCCAACTCGCAATGGATATGGGCTTCCAGGTAGTAGTGTCCCAGGCCGTCAATTCATTGTCCGACACCCGCCTCTCATGGTTTATCCTCACGGTCAACGTGACGAAGGTTGTTCCGTCAAGATTGAGTCCGCCAACCTTAAATGTCCGGTTGCCGTAGTCGAGTTTCCGTAGCAGTTTGCCGGTTTCCCCATCCCAGATCAGCACTCCGTTGCCCGGTTGGCCGTTACGCTCTGAGGCAGAAATCAGGGTCTTATTATCCGGCAAGATCCAAATTCGCTTGCCCAAGCCCACGTGACGCAAGCGACCCGTACCCAACCGCACAACCGCACCCGCCGGCAGTGGGTCGCCGTAAAGATCCAGCCGTGTCGACTCGGGCACCGCTTCATCAGCATCTTGGCTCGAGTCAGCCACTTTGGCCGCATCGCCACTGGTTTCCTCTTGCGGTTCGGACCAGGCTGCCGGCTGCACCACCGCCAGACCCGTCACGGCAATAACTGCAAA
>CAZISU010000689.1:0-4296 GCA_964541935.1 uncultured Planctomycetaceae bacterium
GCCTATCGCGGCGCCGACGGCAAGTTGTTGTGGCGCGAGCCGATTAGCCATAGCGGGCCGTGTATGATCCACGGCCGCACGATTGTCACCAACGGGGCCGGTGGAATGGGCAAGGCCATCGATCTTCTTACCGGCAAGCAGAAGAACTGGAAACACCCCTTGACGGGCCAGTCGATGCCCTGGCAATTCAGTCGTTACTACGGTTGCGGAGCGGCCATCGCCAGCGAGCATCTGCTCACCTTCCGTAGCGGCGCGGCCGGGTTCTACGATCTCAGCGGCAACGGCGGAACCGGCAACCTGGGCGGCTTCAAGTCGGGCTGTACCTCGAATCTAATTGCGGCCGACGGCGTGCTCAACGCGCCCGACTACACGCGGACCTGCACCTGTGCATACCAGAATCAAACGTCGCTGGCTTTGGTGCATATGCCCGAAAACGAGTATTGGACGTTCAATAATTTCCGCTTGGAAGATTCCCGAGACGACGACAAGCAAAGCCCGACCGTGCGACGCATCGGCATCAACTTCGGCGCCCCGGGCGACCGCCGCGACCCGGGCGGCACACTCTGGCTGGACTATCCCAGCGTGGGCGGGCCGTCGCCGAATATCAAAATTTCGACCGACGCCAAGCCGCAGATCTTTCGCCGCCACTCGTTGCGGATCAAGCCCTTGGGTGAAGGGCAAGGGCCAAATTGGGTGGCCGCCTCGGGCATGGAAATCGCCGCAAACATTGTGCTAGAACTGGGGCCGAAAAAAACTGACCGGTTGTACACCGTTCGCCTGCATTTCTGCGAGCCTTCTGAATCCGTTCAGCCCGGCCAGCGGGTTTTCGACGTTGCCTTGCAAGGCAAGACCGTTCTCGAAGGACTCGACCTGATGGCCGATGGCGGCGAACCTTGCCGATCGGTCGTCAAGCAGTTCACGAAAATCGCCGTCCAAGACAAGCTGACAATAACCCTGACGCCCAAAGGGAAGCTCCCACCGGTGATCTCGGGGGTAGAGTTGCTCGAGGAGTCGGGCGATTAGCCCAAATGTCGGGCAGCGAGCCAGGTTGCGAGCCGCCCACTGGCGACAAGGGCCGCAAGATGCTATCCTGTTACTTTTTCGGGGTTTTTCTGCGCTGAAATACTAATGCTAATACTAACCCGAATCGCAAGCGAAGGGCGAGTTTCAATTTGCTTTCGTTTATACCCCCCTTCGCTTGCGCTTCGGGTTAGTATGACGTCCAAAAACTGCATTCTAGACGTAAATGTCTGCTAGTTAACAACTTATACTGCTAACGGCTACGGCCGCAGCAACAAATATATAGAAAACGGAGAATATCAATGGCAATTACTACTCAACAAATGTCGGATTGGTGCATGGGCCTGTTGGGCGCGAATCCCGAAATTAGCAAGCTTTCGCTGGAGGATTTCGTGGCCGGCTCGCCGCGATTGGATTCGCTGGCCGACGTGCCCAGCGGCACGGCCGTTTTGATTCGCGGCGACGTCGACGCCAAGCCGGGCGAAAAGGTCGGAGACGGCGATATCCGCCTGCGTTCGATGAAAGAGACCTTGCAATTCGGTCGTGATCGCGGCTGGGTGCAGATCATTTTCGGACACATCGGCCGCAAGCCGGAAGGATCGCTCGATAAGGTCGCCAAGCGAATCGGCGAAATTATGGAATGCGATGTCGATTTCATAGACGATTGGCTGGATGCGGAAACGCTGACGATCGGCGACGATGTGGCGGCTAAGATTAAGGCCGCCGCGCCGGGTTCGATTATCGTTTTGCAAAACACCCGCAAGTACGACATCGAGCGGGCGCTTTGGAAGGCCAAGCCGGGCGACGTTGCCGGACTGGCCGAGTCGCTGGCCAAGATCGCCAACGAGTTTGCCCAGAAGGTAGCCAAGGTTTACATTTCCGAGGCATTTTCGGCCGGCAACCTCGACACTTCGACTAGTGTGATTCCGGCCGCCATGGATCGCGTTGCTCTGGGCGCCTATGTGGCCGACCAGTTCCACGGACCAGTGAAGGACTGCCTGAAAACGCAGATGGTGATTTTCAGCGGATTGAAGATCGACAAGCTCGACAATCTCGAAGCCATGATCTCCCAGGGCTCGATCAAACGCGTTTTGGCGGCCGGTTCGGTGGCCATGGCGCTGAAGA
The DNA here is from genome assembly GCA_964541935.1 of uncultured Planctomycetaceae bacterium. Taxonomy (GTDB): domain Bacteria; phylum Planctomycetota; class Planctomycetia; order Pirellulales; family Thermoguttaceae; genus JAFGTN01. The sequence continues at coordinate 2,146 of CAZISU010000689.1, forward strand.
AAGCGGCAGCCGAGTTGGCGGGCGGCTCGTTCGATTTGGGTATGAGCGAAGATCCGGCCAACAAGTCCGAGCCCTATTACATCCCGCCCCAGCGCATTGAACAGGCCAAGAAGATGTTGACCGAAGGGGCCCAAAAGGGCATCGAGTTCGTTATGCCCATCGACTTCGTTCTCGAAGACGCTTCGATTTCCGACATCGTAGGCCCGGGCAACCAGCAGTTCGACGTGGGGCCCAAATCGAGCGCGTTATACGCTGAAAAAGTATCCGAGTTTATCGATGCCCAGTCCGGAGCCGCCGAGCCGGCTGTCGTTTTCCACAACGGCGTTTTCGGCATGTTCGAAGACCCGCGTTTCGAGCAGGGTACCAAAAACTTCGTGCCGCAACTCAAACGCATGACCGACGCGGGCATGAAAGTCTACGTGGGCGGTGGCGAAGGCGGCAAGTCGCTGGATCGCTACGGCGAGCCCGATTGGATCACGTTCTGCTTCACGGCCGGCGGAACGGTCCTCAAAGCGTTGGGGGGCAAGCAGGTTCCATATCTGGTGGCGCTTGCCATGGCCGCGAAAAAATAGCCCGTAGTGGCAACGCTACGAAATATACGAGGGCGGTTGTGCTACAAGTGTAGAGCAGCCGCCCTTGCGTGTTGTGTGCCGAGAAGTTTCACCACGGCCACAAGCGGCTCGGATAACTAGACTAGAGTTACGATTGCATTTTTCATGAACTCGGCACACCTGCGCGTGCGTGTTGGCATATGTCGCACAGTTCTTCCACGGCCTGGCAGATTTCATGCTCGGGATATCCGGCTCGGATTTTATCTTCAAGGACGGCGGCGACGGGACTGATTGCATCGAAGCCATAGCTGCCGGCGGCGCCTTTCAGTTGATGTGCCGCCCTGCGAAGTTCTTCCCACTCGGCTCGTTCCAGCAAGGTGGTGAAATTCTGTACGCGGCCGGGCATTTCCTCGACGAATAGCTCGACAAGTTCGGCCAAGTCGGGATCGCTTCCCAGGGTTGAATATATTGCGGGTGATTTTGTGCTTTGGGAGTTCATTGATTTCGACCTTTCACAGACTCTCGGCATTCGCATACACCCATCGTGGCGTTGTCAGTGGGGCATTGCATGGGGCAAAACGGCAATCGCGTGACCAAGAAATAATAGGTTACGTACTGTGCCGGCGGCCGAATTTGGATTCACGCCCTCTTTTGGGGTAGTAGGCATGAAACCTTGCCGAGCATAAAATACGGCCTTTTAGCGGCCGGGGGAATTGGCGCAACTGTCTCCGATATCTACACTTTGGTGATCTAGGCACGCTTTGATGCCTGTTGAGCCACTAAAAATGGCGGCTTGCTTGTTCATTCGACACATTCGACTTAACCGGCCTGTCCGTTTCAGACGGGCTCGCAGTCTACGAACTCTGGCAGATATGTACTGTCTGGTTAAGAAGTAGGCGGTTTGGTCGTCGATAGCAATGCCTAGGAAAAGCGTTTATGTTCCCAGTTACACACAACGCGTGTGTCCATACCTTTTGGTTCTTCTAAAGGAGTGCCTCTAATGAACCGTCGTATCCTACTCCCCGTGATGATCATGGTTGCCCTTAGCATCGTGGTCACCGCATCCAGTGCCCAGGCCGGCTTGTTGTTCGGTCGTGGCTGCCAGCCCGCTTGTGCGCCCGCTTGTTGCGAGCCCGCTTGTGAGCAAACCTGTGCGCCCGCTTGTTGCGAGCCGACATGTGATCCTTGTTGCGATCCTTGCCGTGGCCCCGGACCGCTGAAGCGACTTTTCGCCAAGCTGCGTGCCTGCTGCCAGCCTTGCTGCGATCCTTGCTGCGAGCCCGCCTGCTGCGAGCCCGTCGAATGCTGCAAGCCCGTTGAAGTTTGCAAGCCCGTTGAATGCTGCAAGCCAGTTGAAGTTTGCAAGCCAGTTGAGTGCTGCAAGCCCGTTGAAACCTGTGCGCCCGTCGAATGCTGCGAGCCGGTATGCGATCCGTGCTGCGACCCTTGCTGTGGCCCCGGACCGCTGAAGCGACTTTTCGCCAAGCTCCGCGCCTGCTGCAAGCCGTGCTGCGATCCGTGCTGCGAGCCGGCCTGCTGCGAACCGGCCTGCTGCGAACCGGCTGGGTGCTGCAAGTAAGCGAAAGAGCTCTTAGCGACG
>CAZISU010000690.1:0-4293 GCA_964541935.1 uncultured Planctomycetaceae bacterium
GAGGGAGGCCGCGATAGATGTGCCGCTCAAGCAGATCGCCTCCATGGGCTCGCATGGCCGAACGCAGGCCGGTTTCATATTTTACGCTGGCGTCGCTGGCACGATGGACGAAAAACGCCGCGCGGCGATGCCCATGCGACGCCAAGGCCTCTCCCGCCATACGACCGACTTGTTGAAAACGAAACTGCAAAACCGGCGCGCGGATGCCTTCAACCCGACGGTGACAAAACACTACTGGAATCCCTTGATCCTGAAACTGACGTATATGGTAAGCCGGAGTGGGAGCCCAAGACGTCGGCACGATCGCCACTCCGGCGACCTTCTTGTCCAGGAGTTGTAAGATGATCTCGGCCTGCCTGCTCAAATCGTTTTTCGTACTGCAAACAATCACTTGATTATGCGATTCGCATGAGGCCGATTCGAAACCGCTCTGAAGTGAAGGATAGTAGCCTGCAAGAGTCTCGGGCACGACCAACGCAAAGACGTCGAGCCCGCGTTTGAGGCGAGTATACGCCTGCTCGTGAACGAAGGTGCCTTTGCCTTGGATGCGGCGAACTAGTCCGTCGTTATCCATGGTAGCCATCGCCTGGCGGACGGTTGTTCGCGAGACATTGAGCATTTCGGAAAGTTTTTTTTCTGAGGGAACAGCCTGCCCAGGCTTTAGACGGCCCGCAACCAACTCGCTCATCAAATATTGCCGCAACCGTTCGTGCTTTGGTTGCTGGGCCCCGTGTAGATCGAATTCTTTTAGTTTTTGTTCCATTACAGATTTCCGGTACGAGCTGTTTCGCTGCCCCAGCACTGTTATTTATTTCAACTTGGAATCATTCCTGACAGGCGAGAGCATGTAATAACCATTAAGATACATCTTTGGCATTCTAGTGTCAAGCAAGGAGAAAAGTATTTCTTATGGTTTACGTAAAATGATCGGAAGTGGATTGTAAGATGTTTCTGTGTAGGACTATAGGTGAATTCACACCAAGATGTCAGGCGAGCAAAATAAATCCAAGATAGTTAATGTTAGCTATATGTCAGCGGCATATGTACTGTAATGCAGCATCTAGATAGGTGCACAGCAGTCACGCTTATCCGCTCGCGTGTGATGGCCTATGCGCGGCCGTATAATGCGACGTTTCCGATCATTTTGGGATGGTCTTTGTTTCAGGTCGGCTAAAAGAGATAAGGCTTTTTGAATCGCGAAGCCGATTCCAAAAGCCTCTTCTTGCTGCGATGCAACTTCCAAACCTGACGCAACATCTCAAGAGTCGATTCGCTCAGTGGGACAACGCGTTCTTTGTTTCGCTTGCCGACGATCCGCAGCAACATCCGTTTCGAGTCGACCGCCCTGATCGGCAGACTTGACGCCTCGCTTATGCGCAACCGACGACCGGAGTCTTCGAGGACGCACAAAACGTCAATAAAGTGCGACGGCGTTAGGCAGCGAATCGGCGTATGGCTAACACCAGCCTTGGAAAGCACCTTCGAGACGGTCTTGTATTCTCCAAGCGTCGACGGTGAAAGCTTGCCGGCAGCCACCCGCCCCGCCCCGTCACGTCCTCGATGTGCCGCGTGCAAAGCTCTTCGACCGTCACCCCGCCGCCATAGATCGGCGGTTCCAGGCCGGCCAGCAGATAATCTTTTTCATTGAGCCAAAGCTTCAAAGCAGCGTCGGGATCGGAGAGCAGCCCAAAGTAATAAGCCCTCCCCCGAACCTTCTTAGACCACTGACCATTTGGGCTAACAGTGAGCGGGAAAATTACGTTAATTTGCAAAGAGTGACGGGCTAGGGGTTACAACCCGGCCTACGGGTGGTGGAACAAAGAAACACAGACGCCGGGTTACAACCCGGCCTACGTGGATCAAAGAAGTCTTCCCAGCTTGACAAATGGGGGGCCAGCCGGTGTACTAGAAGGATATCGACGCCCTTCGCTATGCTGAGGGCGCGATTATACTGGGAGTTTTCCGACAAAGAACAAGCCAGGACCGCAAAACGAGGACATATGTACCCCCGACATCCCCGCACGGCCCCACGTTTTTTTCTAATCTCGCTCGTCTGCCTTCTCGCTTTTGCCGTAAATGCATCCGCGCAAGTGGTGGATACGGCAAAGGTGGCCGAGTCGCCTCAAGCATCTGTCGTTGAATCGGTTGCGGACAAAACGCAATCCCAGCAACAGCAATCCCAACAAGAATCGGCCGAGCTGGAAAAGCAAGCTGGCTGGATCGATAGCGTTGATGCTTTTTTTGGCGAATGGATCGTCAAGCCGTTAGCCAAGGTGCTTTTTTACAGCTTTGGGACGGAATATTGGCTTGGCACCAAGATACCCATCGTGGTTGCTTGGCTATTCTTCGGTGCGATTTTCTTTACCATTCGCATGAAGTTCATCAATATTCGTGCGTTCTGGCATGCTATCCGCGTCACGAAGGGCGACTACGACGACCCCAATGACACCGGCGAGGTTTCGCACTTTCAGGCCTTGGCGTCGGCCCTTTCGGCCACAGTGGGGTTGGGCAATATTGCTGGCGTGGCCATTGCCGTGGGTATGGGCGGGCCGGGGGCCATTTTCTGGCTAGTTATGACCGGGATTTTAGGCATGAGCCTGAAGTTTACGGAATGCTCCCTAGGGCAGCTATACCGTAAGGTTGACCACGACGGCACGGTCTCGGGCGGTCCGATGCACTATTTGCGCGATGGCCTGGCCGAGGTGGGATTCCGCCGCACGGGCGCGGTTCTTGCCATGCTGTTTGCCGTTGTGTGCATGGGTGGTTCTTTCGGCGGCGGGTGTGTGTTTCAGGTTTCCCAATCGCTCGAGTCCCTGAAAACACAGGTTCCGTTTTTTGCCGAGTATCCTTGGGTTTTCGGGGTGATTTTGATTTTTGCCGCGGGGATAGTGATTATCGGTGGAATACGCCGCATTGCCGCCACAGCCGAAAAGGTTGTGCCCTTGATGTGTACGATCTACGTTTTGGCAGCGATTTACATCCTGGCGGTCAATTGGCATTCCATCCCCGAGGCCATATCGCTGATTTTCACAAGCGCTTTTTCGTGGGAAGCCGGCTGGGGTGGTTTTTTAGGTGCCATGGTGGTCGGCATCCGTCGGGGTGCTTTTTCAAACGAAGCCGGACTGGGCTCCGCTTCGATCGCGCACGCCGCCGCCAAAACTAATGAGCCAATCAGCGAAGGGATTGTTGCTCTGCTGGAACCGTTTATCGACACAGTGGTCGTTTGCAGCATGACGGGGTTGGTAATTGTGGTTACAGGCGTCTACAACGACCCGGCTTGTGCTACATTTATTCAAGACGACCAGGGCGTGCCGCTGACGGCCGCGGCTTTTCAAACGGCCATCTGGTGGTTTCCATATCTGCTTACGATCGCCGTTTGCCTGTTTGCTTACTCGACGCTCATCACCTGGTCATACTATGGCGAACGTTGCTGGTCGTTGCTTTTCGGCCCGCGTACATCGATCGTCTATAAGATCGTCTTTCTCGGTTTCATTTTTATCGGCTCTGTCGTGTCTCCGTCGAATCTCAAGGACTTTTCGGACCTGATGATTCTCTCGATGGCCTTCCCCAATATCTTTGGCATGCTCTTCTTAAGAGGCAAGGTCAGCCGTGAATTGGATGACTATTGGCGGAGATACCGGGCCGGAGAGCTCGAACCGAAAAAATAAAATACTCCCAATCTCTAAAGGATAATGCCATGAACTGGCTGCCCAGAAGAACCGTCGTGATTCCCATCGATTTTTCGGCCGATTCGTTCGCCTCGCTGGAGGCGGCCCGTGAAATGTCGCAAGAACCGTCGTCGCTGCACGTTATCCACGTGTTGCCGATCCTCGAGGCGGCCGACCCGGGCGTGATCTGGCAGACCATCGACGACACGAGCCGACGGCAACATGCCAAAGACGCCCTGCTCGAAGAATTGGAAAAACGGTAGTGGGACGACATGAACGTTGAGATCTTGATCGGCGACCCCGGCCACGAGATCGCTAACTATGCCGAAGAGCTAGATGCCGGGTTGGTGGTCGTGGCCTCGCACGGGCAAACCGGACTTAGACATTTGTTGCTCGGGTCCGTGGCCGAGCGGGTCGTGCGGTTGGCGAAGTGTCCGGTGCTTGTGCTGAAACATAAGAAGGTATGAGTCGTGAACCAAAACGAGCTTGACATCTGGCATATGCAGCGTGCGTTGGAACTGGCTGTCGAAGGGCGGGGACGGGTTGAGCCGAACCCCATGGTGGGTTGTCTGGTGGTTCAGGGCGCCGAAATCATCGGCGAGGGCTGGCATCGTCGTTTCGGCAA
>CAZISU010000691.1:0-4287 GCA_964541935.1 uncultured Planctomycetaceae bacterium
GGCGTTGGCCGCCTGCGATGAGTATCTGGTCGGGCACGGCGGACACGCGGCCGCCGCCGGGCTGAAGATCGAAGAAGATAAGTTGGACGCCTTCCGCCAGGAATTCTGTCGACATGCGGCCGAGGAAATCAACGAAAACAATCGCACGGCCGAACTGCGCATCGACGCCGAGGCTTCGCTCAGCGAGTTCACCTTCCAAACGGTCGGCCAGATGGAGCTTCTGGCCCCGTTCGGTCAATCGAACGCACGGCCCATGCTTTGCGCCACCGACGTGCGTCTGGCCGAGCCACCGCGGGCCATGGGTGCCAGCGGCCGACACCTGAGCGTAAAGCTATCGCAACACAACGTCACACTCCGCGCGGTGGCCTTTGGCGGCGGCGATTGGGCCGAAGAACTCACGGCTCTAAAGGGGCCCATCGACGTGGCCTTTCGGCCGGTGATCAATACGTTTCGGGGGCGACGTAGCGTTGAGTTGCATATGGTCGATTGGCAGGCGGGCGGGAGTGGGAATGACCAAGGCTCAATGATCAATGATCAATGAGTCGATTGTGGCTGTGTGTGGGGCTTTCTCAATAGATTTGTTATCGCGTTAGCGACGTGGTACAATCGGTCCTGTTGGAATCTTACGTGTTTTGCGCAGGAGAATGCCATGAAGTGTCGTCGCGCTTTTACATGGGCAGGCTTACCGGCGGTGTTTGTCTTGTGGGCCGTTTTTGCTGCGTTGCAAGCGGCCGCAGTGGCTACTGATGCTAAAATGGCCTGGGGAGGGAGTGGTCAAACGGCCGCTCGACTGTCGGCCGGTGCGGCGACGGCCGACATTACACCACCGCTGGGCGTCTCGCTCAACGGCCCGATATCTAAACGCGGACCGTGCAAACGTATCGTCACGCCGCTTAACGCCCGCGCGTTGGTGCTGGACAACGGACGCGAGCGAATCGCCTTTGTGGTTTGCGATTCTACAATGGTTTATGACAAGGTCATGCACAAGGCCAAGCAGTTGGTGTGGCAGCAGACCGGCCTCGCGGCCGACCGACTTTGCATCTCGGCCACGCATTCCCATGCCGTCCCGCGCGTGGGCGTGGAAACCAGCGAACTGGACCTGCGCTACTATGACCTTGTCAGCCGGCAGATTGCGGCGGCCGTTTCCGCGGCCATTAAGAACCTTGCCCCGGCTCGGGTCGGTTGGGGCGCGGGCAGCAAGCCGGAATTCCCCTACTGTCGTCGCAAGCGGATTAAGTCTGGCTCGCGTGGCCCCAACCCCTTTGGCGAAAAGACCGACCAGGCCTGGATGGGCGGCTGGGGCAAGGACAACGACCAAGCAACCGGCACCGTCGACCCGCAGGTTGGCGTGCTCAGTCTGCAGCATGCCGATGGCCGGCCCATGGCCGTGCTGGCAAGTTATTCAATTCACTACGTGCCGGGTGACAAGTGGGGCGATGTTACGGCCGATTATTTCGGCCATTTCGCCGCTAGTCTGGCGAAGCTGATGAAGGGCCACAAGGCCGATCCGCCCTTTGTCGGCATCATGGCAAACGGCAACAGCGGCGACACCAACGGTCCTGGCGGCGGTTACGAGATGCAGGAAAAGATCGGCAACGCACTGGCCGAAGAGGTGTTTCGCGTCTGCCGCGAGATTGAATATCACGACCGCGTGCCACTGGTCGCCAGCCAGTCGGCCATCGAGTTAGGTGTGCGTCTGCCCGATGCCAAACGGATCGCGTGGGCCAAGGCCGTCAAGGCGGGCTCGTGGAAAGGCAAGCCACACCCGTGGAATAATGTCTACGCCGACCAAACCCTGCAACTGGCCGAGTCCTCACCGACTTTGCCCGTCTGTTTGCAGGCATTCCGTATTGGCGATTTGGGAATTACAACCAACCCCTGCGAGATGTATGCTTCGACCGCACTAGGTATTCGCGCGGCCAGTCCCCTGCGAACGTGTTTCAATATCGAGTTGGCCAACGGCTACCGCGGCTACCTTCCCCCGCCCGCGCAGCACAAATTGGGCGGCTACACCACCTGGCCGGCCACGTCGAGTTGCCTGGAAGTGGATGCCGAACCCAAAATTCGTAAAGAACTTTTGAGGTTGCTCAACCTGGTTGCTCAGACGCCGGTCGGTAAATAGCCACGTTTGCTCCGTAAGAACTCAAATTGGAAAAACTCATGAATATTTATCGTAGCGTTTCGCCTGTTGTGCGTCTGGCTCTGATGGTGTCGTTGATTTTGTCCACGGCGACAACATGTCTTGCGGTCGGTTTCCTTGAGCAAACCGATATCTTCGTCTCCGGCACAGGAGGTTATCACACCTATCGCATCCCGGCCATGGCCGTTATGCCCAGCGGAACTATTCTGGCTTTTGCCGAAGCCCGTAAAAACAGCGCGAGCGACGCCGGCGATATCGATCTTGTCATGCGACGCAGTCTTGATAACGGTAAAACCTGGTCCGATATGCGGGTTGCTTACGAAGAGGGCGATACGGCGGCTATCACTATCGGAAACCCGACTCCGATTGTTGATCGCGCCACCGGCAAAATCCACTTGCTTTTCTCACGCAATAATAAGCGCCTATTCGTAATCACTAGCGACAACGACGGAAAAACTTTTTCCGCGGCGGTTGAACTCACTAAAGTCGCCCGAGATTTCAATTTCGACTGGACGCGACTGGGGCCCGGCCCCACGGCGGGCATTCAGACTCACGGCAGCCGACTGGTCGCGCCGGTCTGGCTCAACCAGACGATCGGCGTTCCGGACACGTACCGCGTCGGTGCGATATATAGCGACGACCACGGCGTCACCTGGCGGGCCGGGAGCGTCGTGCCCATCAACGCGACCATGCGTGGGAGCAACGAAAGCGCCATCGTCGAACTTGCCGATGGAAGACTTTACTTGAGCCAACGCACCAACGCCGGTATTCCACGTCGCGGCAAAAGCTTTAGCTTCGATGCTGGGCGAACCTGGACCAAAATCAAGGTGGAACCCGGCATCAACCCGAAGATGGCGGCCATCAAGACCAGCGTCACGCGATATTCCACTAAGGCGGATTTGGGCAAGAACCGTCTTGTCTACTCGGCAACGGCCGCTTCCAATCGCAAGCACATGACCGTCTGGCTCAGCGAGGACGAGGCCGTCACCTGGCCGATTTCCAAAGAAATTTACCACGGTCCATCCGGCTACTCGGAACTGGCTGTCGCGGCGGATGAAACAATCCTCGTGTTGTTCGAGCGTGGCCAGCACAAATACAATGAGAAAATCACGCTGGCAAGATTCGACCTGCAATGGTTGACCGACTAGATAAATCCTCTTCCAACTCTATTAATACTGGAGAAAGACTGATGAAACCTCTGACGACGCTGCTGCTCATCTCGGCCTGCCTGGCTTCGGCAACTCTCTGCATTGCAGACGAAGCGCCGCGCCCGAATGTGCTCTTCATCATCTCGGATGACTTGAACGATTCGCTGGGGTGTTACGGGCATCCCCAAACAAAGACACCCAACATCGACAAACTCGCCGCGCGGGGCGTGCGCTTCGAAAATGCGTATTGCCAGTTCCCGCTCTGTGGGCCAAGCCGCAACTCGATGCTCACCGGGCTGTACCCCAATAGCACCGGCATCCTCTCGAACGCGCAAATCTTCCGCCAAACCATCCCCTCGCACCAGAGCCTGCCGCAGGCCTTTCGGCTGGCGGGATACTTCGCGGGCCGGATCGGGAAACTGTATCACTACGCCGTTCCCAAGTCGGTCGGAACCAACGGGCACGACGATCCCGGGTCCTGGGAACTGGAGCTCAACCCGGCCGGTTGCGACCGTCTAGAGGAGGAGCCGCACATCTTCAGCCTGGTGCCCGGGCGGTTCGGCGGCACGTTGAGTTGGTACGCCTCGCCCCGTAGCGACCAGTACCACACAGACGGTATGCTTGCCGCCGATGCAGAATGGGTGCTGGAGCGTTGCGCGCGGCAGAAGGACCGCCCCTTCTTCCTGGCCGTTGGGTTCTATCGTCCCCACACGCCCTACGTCGCGCCCAAGCCGTATTTCGATCGTTACCCGCTCGCGGAAATGCCGATCGTGCAGGGCGTAAAGGAAGATCAGGCCGATCTGCCCGCGCCCGCCTTGGGGAGCTACAAGCGAGAGCAGGACAGGCTCACCGACGAACTGCGACGCGAGTGCGTGCAAGCCTATTACGCCAGCACGACCTTTATGGACGCGCAGGTCGGCCGCGTGCTCGACGCGCTCGAGCGGTTCGGACTGGCGGAGAACACCATCGTCGTTTTCACCAGCGACCACGGCTACCACT
>CAZISU010000692.1:0-4273 GCA_964541935.1 uncultured Planctomycetaceae bacterium
AGTTACAGCGACAACAACAACGGCTATTTCCCCAAAGTGCCCGCCCAGGGCAACCTGGCCGCGGCCGGTATCTACGCACCTCGTCTGCTAAAAAGCGGATACCTGCCCAACGTGCGTCAGGTGGTCTGCCCCGGCTCCGAGCTGGCCGACGACAACGGCTTCACAGTCCCCTCCATCGACAAGTTGCAATCGATCACAGACCCAGCCGAGTTGGCAACGACAAAAGACCACATGGGCGGCAGCTACGGATATACGCTGGGCCACATCAAGGACGGCCGCTACCAAGACACCAAGAACCTGCACCGCGAGAATTTCGCGCTGATGGCCGATTCGCCCAGCCACGCGCTGCCCTCGCACCAGAGCCAGAACCACGGCGGCAACGGCCAAAACGTCCTCTACGAAGATGGCCACGTCAAGTTCATGCCCACCACCAAACCGCTGGGCCTCTCGGACGACGTCTTCACCAACGACCGGGGACTAGTGGCAGCTGGCCTGCACGCAGACGATTCGGTAATCGGCAGCAGCCCCTCGACGCCGATCACGAACGCCGTTGATCGATGAATTCCAAAATTCGTTCGACAATTCGCTCAGCCTCGGGCGTTGAATAGCGCAGTTCGATCGTGCCACTGTGACCTTCGTTGAATGCCGACGCATCGAACGAAACCAGCAACCGGCCTGCTCGTTCCATATCAAACCCCATCGTCTCTATACGCGGATCGTCGAATTCGACGTTCATCACCCGCGCCCGCCCAGCAAACGCAACCACCCGCTTGCGCGTCAGCATGACCGAGCCCACAAACCACTTGCGCTTCCAGTTGCAGCGTTTTCCCGCCGCGCGATAATGTCGATAGGTAATCGACGCCCGCAGGCCTTCTTCGCGAATCACTTCGCCCTCGCCCTGGAGTAGCCGTAACTGCTCGTCGGGAATGCGGCCCGCGCCGAAGAGGCGGTAGAACAAGCTTTTTGACATTTGGTGGTTCTCTATTTAGCCGTTCTTCAATGTAGGGTGCGGTCGCGACCAGGAGTGACGCGCTGCGTTGCGGACACATCCTAGCCAGACTCAGCCCCCAAAGCCTATCCACTACCCCCTTCAATCACAACCACCCACGCCGAAAAATGGGGGGGTCGCAGCAAACGCAAGCAGTCCTCTTGTGTGTCCCGCCCGCCCAATTTACAGTAGGATAAGGCTAACTATAAAGGTAACTTCCCATGGCAAAAAACTACAGTCCCGGCGACGAACCGGTTCCCGGCTCCGGATACCGGCTCAGCGAGTTTCTCGGTCGCGGCGGATTCGGCGAGGTTTGGAAGGCCAACGGGCCCGGCGGCGTCGAGGTCGCGCTAAAGATCATCCACCTCGGCGGCGTGGCCGGTCGTAAGGAATTCCGCGCCCTGCAGCTCGTCAAACGCATCCATCACCCCAACGCCGTGCCCATTGTCGCTTACTGGCTCAAGGCGGCCGACGGCTCGGTGCTCGATGACGATTCCGACGATTGGGACGAGATCTCCGCCCCAACCGGCCTTGAAGCGGCCGACGCGATCAAGGCCACCGCTATCGCACCGCCCGACCTGGGCAAACCACAAGCCGCGGAACTGGTGATTGCCATGGGCCTGGGCGATATCAGCCTCTTCGACCGACTCGACCAGTGCCGCGAACAAGGCCTTGGGGGCATCGCCGAGGACGAACTCTTGGGCTACCTCGAATCGGCCGCCAAGGCCATCGACTACCTTAACGCGCCCATCCATGAGCTGGGCGACGGGGCAAGCGCAAGCAAGCCGGTCGCCATCCAGCATTGCGACATCAAGCCACAAAACATACTGATCGTGGGCAACGCCACCCAGGTCTGCGATTTCGGCTTGGCGCGAATGATGGGCACCGATCGCGCCACGACCACCGCCGCCACGATCGCCTACGCCGCGCCCGAATGCCTGGCCGAAGGCAACCCCAGCAACACCACCGACCAGTACTCGTTGGCCGTAAGCTACTACGAACTCCGCACCGGCAAGTTGCCCTACGACAACGAGGCCCCGGCCGCCGTGATGGACGCCAAGATCAAAGAAACCCTGAATTTCGACGACGTTTCGCCAGCCCAACAGTCCGTACTCCGCCGCGCCACCGCCTGCGATCCGGCCGCCCGCTTCGCAACCTCGGCCGACATGATCGACGCCCTCCGCGATACGGCCGGCGGCGGACTCGACCAGACGGCCGTCTTCCAAGGCAACGTTCCGCGGCCGAAAAAACAAGGCCTTGCGTTAAAATTTATCGCCTTCGTCGCACTGCTGGCAATCGCCGCCGGGGTGTGGTACTACGTATCGTACCAAGTACCGACCCCAGTTCCGCCAAAACCAAACGAGCCCGGTAAAAAAGAACCCGGCGCACAAAAACCGCACGTACCCCCGGAAAAACCCACTGAAATAACTGAAAAACCGCAATCTAGCGAGTCTGAAAATCTCCTCGCCCAAGCCCAGCAATCGTTGGCCAACAAAGACTATCCGGATGCAATCACTAAAATCGAAAAGGCGATCCTCGGCTCTAATGAGCCGGAAATGCGAAACCGTCTTTGCTCGGTGGCCGCCGAAATCTACCTGGCCCGCGGGCTGCAAACCCTAAAACGCTGGGAAGATGATTATATCGACTCCGAAGGTATCGCCAACACGGGCCCCTCGTCCATGAAACAGTGGCAAGTCGCCGTCGATGATTTTACCAAAGCCGCCAAACATGAACCGCTAAATCCACTCGCATACAGCCGTCGCGGGCGGGCCTATTATCACCTTGAAAAGTGGAAGCAAGCTACCAAGGATATCCTTGAGGCCGTCAAGATAAAACCACATGCCGGCGATCATATTCGCCTTGGCCAGATCTGCGAACAACTCGACGACACACAAGGGGCCTTGGATGCGTACATGGCGGCCGCCGCCACGGATCCACAAGACGCCAACGCCCATTATCTGCTGGGCAGTATTCAAGGCGAACTGGAACTCTACGACAAAGCAATACAGTCGCTCACAAAAGCCATCGATCTGTATGCGCAACAAAACGAGAAGGATAGCCTAATCGCTGCCCTGCAATTGCGGACGGGATACCTGCAAGAAGAAGACCGCAACGAAGAATCCTTCAATGACATCACCCGCATCATAGAACTCGATCCCTCACAAAAATCCGACTGGGCCGAGCTCTGCGACGAATCGGCAACCATCCTGGCCCAGCGAAACGAAACAAAAAAAGCCGTCCTCTGGGCCGAAAAAGCCGTGCAACTAGCCGACGACCCCGTCACCAAAGCGGCCTACCAAAAACGCTTGGCCGCGTATCGCAAAAGCCAACGCCGTTAGGTTCTTCACTTAGATGCTAAGATGTTGGTTGCTCTTCTCTGATCCTCATCATCAACAGAAAAGAGAAACCCGTACTTACCACGGCCCAAACCACCGCAAGTACCTGTAGGGTGCGTGCTTGTACGCACCGCTGTTGCTTTCATCGAGGCGTTAAACAGGAGGGACGTTAAACCGTGGTCTGATCGACTGTGTCATCGCCGTCCAGGTCGGCCTTCTCGACCACCAGCCGGTCGTTGTCGTCGTAGGTGTAGTCGAACGTTTGATCCACGGTGGCGTCAACGTCTTTCTGCAGCCGGTTGCCGACCAGATCGAGCGTGTAGTCGGCCGTGAAATCGTTCGACGTGCCGGGGGCGTCGTAGTCTTCTTGGGTCAACCTGCCCAGATCGTAATCAGTGAGCATCATGTCCAGCGTACTAAAATAAACTGCTGTCCCTCGTCAACACTGCCCTCGAAACCGGTCATACTTGCAATAGTATCCTCCAATTCAAAAAGAAGTTTTCGATCATTTTGATCTTTCGGCAAGGTGATTAGTAGCATGTCGACAGACGTCTCGCTTGCAACTTCCGATAGTTCTCCAACGACTTCAACCAAGACTGCGCCGCGTTGATAGGCTTCCTCTATTACCTCAACGCTCTCTTCATGCGACATTTCGTGAATCACACCGTACTCCCGTCCAGTTGTTGTCAGCCACTCGCGAGCCTCGCTAGTGTCATTGCGAGATTTAATCCACTCAACACAATCATCGTAAGGGTGCATTGTTTAGATTGCCTCCTAATTTGTCCGTAACATGGAATACTAAAGGATAATCTCAGTGCGATAATAGTAATACATCATGCAAACCCTCCCATTGTCGCAAGCATCCCGCCAATGGATATGTGAGAATCTAGCCTCACCCCATCAATTGATATTCGGCGGGTGGCACTGGCTGCTTGTCCATCTTCTTCAG
>CAZISU010000693.1:0-4272 GCA_964541935.1 uncultured Planctomycetaceae bacterium
GAGGATACCTTCTTCCTTTGGTTGCGGCCGAGCGAAGCGAGGCCGCGCTGGGTTCATTGAAAATGAATTAACACAGCTTATTCAAGAGGTTTGCAGTGGCAAAATCCGCATCTACCCCGAATATTGGGTTGCAAGACATCTGGAAAGATCGAGCGGCTTTGCTGACGGTGATGGCCCATCCGGTGCGTCTATCGATCCTGGAAGTTCTTTGCGAAAGGCCTCGTTGTGTCAAGGACATCAACGCAGTGGTGCCCCTTGCGCAGTCGCAACTCTCTCAGCACATGGCTGCCTTGCGCAAAGCGGATCTGGTTGCCAGCCACGCGTGTGGAACCTTACGCTGCTACTACATCCTACGGCCGGCCCTTGTAAAAAAATTGATCCCCCTACTACGTCAAGAGCATCCAATTCAGCGTCGCGATTGTCAAACTATCATTCGCGAGGCGAAGCAAGGGCGTCAGGCAGCCTCGCAACAAGAGTAGCCCCGGATTTCTCGCCGCTTCTTGTTCATTGTGGATCTACTCCCGCAGCTCTGCGAAATAATCGACGATGTCGCTTCTGTCCATGCTCTACAAGCCGAGAATCGCGGCTTGTCGCCGAAGGCTATTATCGCATCGCGCTGAATACAAAACAGCCTTCTCGAAAAAATCAGCAATGGAGTGTTGTAAAATGAGAAACAGCCGTTTACCACGTATACTGACAACCGCTATCGTGATCGGTCTGCTCTTCACGGCCTGGCCGATCCGGGCACAAATCCGCGACGTTTCGAAGCGGCCGGATAACATCTTATCGCTTCCCATCCCGGAAGCCAAGGACGGCGGCGACGCACAGTCAGAACAATCGACAAGTTTTTTACCGGCCGCATCCGAAGCGGGCTATGTGGAAGTCTCCAGCAATGAGGCCGACAATCCGACTGTTTCCGTCACCGCGGAATACACCGTTTCCCCGACCGGTGGATCAAGCTACCTTTCGGTCACGGCCAAGATCATGCCGACATGGCATATCTACTCTGTAACGCAGCCTCCTGGAGGGCCGCTGCCGACGAAAATCAAGGTCTTCCCTTTCAAGGCTTTTCGCTTGACGGACGACTTCCGCGCCGCCCATCCTCCCCAGCGCCGAAACGAACCGGCTTATGACAACCTTACTATCGAAACGCATCACGATCAGGTTACTTGGCGCGCGCCGATCAACATAGACGAGAACGTAGACGCGGCAAACACGCCGATCAAAGGAGTTGTCCGCGTTCAAGCATGCAGTCCGAATAATTGCCTTCCTCCGCAGGAGATTCCGTTTACCGCGGTATTTGCGGGAACCGGCACGGCGTCGAGCAAATCGCCGATGCTCTTGCAGGCCTCGCAAAGCATCTCGCAGCGCGTCGCCGAGGATACGACCGCCGCTTATGACGCAACTGCCTTTCGAGAATTGCAGCCAGAAATGGCTGCTCCACAATGTGCGGCCGTCGAAGCGGGGTTCGATTCCAATAGCATTCAAGTCACTGCCGACGCCGAGCTCAAGCAAACTTCGCTCCCGGCAGTGATGGTTCTCGGGTTTTTGGGAGGACTGATCCTCAACTTGATGCCCTGTGTGCTGCCGGTGATCGGCCTGAAAGTACTCTCCTTCGTGGAACAAGCCGGGCACAACCGCCGCCAGACCTTGATGCTCAACTTGTGGTATTCCTTGGGCCTGATTTCGGTCTTTTTGGTTTTGGCCACTCTGGCCGCATTCGTGGGCCTCGGCTGGGGGCAACTCTTCAGCTTCGCATGGTTCAACATTACCCTGGCCGCGGTGGTTTTTGTCATGAGCCTGAGTTTCCTGGGAGTTTGGGAAATTCCCATCCCGGGATTCGTGGGAAGCGGCAAGGTGAACGATTACTCCAACCAGGAAGGCGCTGTGGGCGCGTTTGCAAAGGGCGTTCTCACAACCATTATGGCCACCCCCTGCAGCGGTCCCTTCCTGGCTTCCGCGCTTGCGTGGTCTGTCGGCCAACCGCCGGCGAAGACTTATGCCGTCTTCGCTTCTGTTGGCGTCGGCATGGCAAGCCCCTACTTGCTAATTGGAGCCTTTCCAGAACTCCTCCGTTTCCTCCCCAAATCGGGCGAATGGATGGACACCTTCAAGCAAATAATGGGCTTTGTGCTTCTGGGAACTGTTGCTTATCTTCTGACACTACTTGAATGGATCTATGTTGTTCCAACCGTCACCTTCTTGTTCGGACTCTGGGCAGCATGCTGGTGGATAGGGCGTACGCCACTGACATCGGCCGCTGGACGAAAAGTCCGGGTGTGGCTCTCGGCTGCCGCGTTTGCCGGTGTTGCGTGGCTTGTCACGTTCGGATGGCTGGCCGGAGTAATGGCCGACCGCTTCGAACGCACGCTGCAAACGGCCATCGCGCATTCCGAAAGCGGCTCGACGGGGCAAGGGAACAATCAACTGCCATGGCGCCCATTTTCTCGCAAGGTCTTTAATGACTTGATCGCGACACGAAAGACGGTTTTGGTTGACTTCACCGCCGATTGGTGCATGACTTGCAAAACCCTGGAAATGTTCGTATTGGACACACCCCGAACGTGCAGCGCGGTGCGTCGAAACGGCGTGGTAACTTTGCGAGCAGACTGGACCCACGCATCGCCGGAAGTCACCGAAATGCTGGAGCTACTGGGTAGCAAGCAGGTGCCGGTAGTAGCCGTATTCCCCGCCGGCAATGCAAACCATCCAATCATCCTTCGCGGCGCCTACACTCAGGAGACGTTACTGGAGGCACTGGAGAGAGCCGTCTCGTCAGAGTCCATGTAAACGCCCGCTAGGACCGCGATTGACGAGTTGAATCGTGAGAAGCAGGAAGGCAGAAAGAGCTGCCTCGTGGACGCTGATTCCTTGCAGCGCAAGCTCTGCTGGGTTCATTGCCTTTTTCAGGATCTCAGCCACTCGGGCATGCCGCTTCTTCTCGGCGTAATAGAGCGGTGTTCGACCGGTTTTAGTTTGGGCGTTTACGTTCGCGCCGCCGGCCAACAATGCTTCGGCGATGGCAAATCGACCGTCAAACGCTGCCATGTGCAGCGGAGTTACGCCGTCTTTTCTCTTTGCGTTGACATCCGCCTTCTTCTTGAGTAATGCCTTGACATTTCGAAGCGAACCTTGCCGGCAGGCGATAAGCAAGACGCTTGCGCCACGGTTGTTGCTAGCATTGGGGTTGGCGCCGGCATCCAGCAAGGTACGCACGACATTCTCACGACCGTACTGGCAAGCAAAGTACAAGGGTGTCGCCCCAGCAGCCTGCTTCTTTTCCAGGACTGCACCTTTGGCGGTCAAGAGCTTTACAACTTTGGCTGCCTCTGCTCCCGACGCGACATGTAAAGCCGAACTGCTCGCCGGCAATTCGGCGTAACCCCTTACGCCCCAAGCGACAGTGCCATTCGTGTCGCACCGGTATCGATGATGCAGGCCGCCGACCTGTGGAATGGAAATGACCTCGCCCTGCGACGTCGGTTCCACTTCGCGTGGTGTCGGCGAGTTGCGATCCAGCGACAAGTGTAGTCTGAAATTGTGATAGTAGCTGACTAGTCCGAAAGGATGCAACAAAGATGCCTTTCGTTCAGCACGATGACGTGGTCGAGGCACTCCCAACGTATTGAACCAATGACCCGTTCGCAATACGGGTTCTGCCAGGGAGAGCGTGTCGCGGTCGGGACTTCTTCGGTTCCCATGTTCTTCATGCGGTGCTTGAAATAGTCGCCATAGATGCCGTCGCGGTCACGGATGAGAAAACGCGGAGGGGTTTCATACGGAAAGGCGTTGACGATTTGCTGGGCGGTCCATTCGGCGTGAGGATTTGTGGTAACATTGAAGTGAACGACGCGCCGCCGATCATGATGAAGCACGATGAAGACGTAGAGGACGCGAAAGGTCACAGTGGGAACGGTAAAGAAGTCACAGGCGTCGATGTCGGGTGCGTGATTGTCCAGAAACGTCCGCCAAGTCTGGGAAGGCGGCTTTCGGGCACGGACCATGTACTTGGCCACGGTCGCTTTGGCAACCTTGTGTCCCAGCAGGGCCAGTTCTGATACGATCCGCGGCGCGCCCCAGGTCGGGTTCTCCCGAGACATGCGGCGAATAAGGTTACGGATTTTGCGTTTGATGGGCGGGCGTCCGGGTTTGCCTGCCCTGGATTTCCGTCTCCAATACAGTCCAAATCCCTTCCGGTGCCATTTGATGACCGTGTCGGGCTGCACAATGGCCAGCGCGGAGCGCCAGTTCGGCCAGCACCTCGACAACAAC
>CAZISU010000694.1:0-4267 GCA_964541935.1 uncultured Planctomycetaceae bacterium
CTACAAGGACCATCCGGACGCGAGGATTCGTCGTCGCTTTGCTCGGGAAGTGAAATCGCTTCCCAAACTGGGCGTGGCCGTGATCGCCGCCAGCAAGGAGTACTACCGAGACAATCCGCCCCTTCACGCCAAAATGTCGAAGCTGCTGGACGACGTGTGCGACCAGTTTGGGGCCCAAGCCCGCCGGGTCGCCGAGCTGGCAAGCCCTTACGTGCTGGACGCGATCCGTGCCGAGGAAAAGAAGCTAGCCGAGGGCTGGACCTACGAGCCGCCCACCTTCTACGACCTCAACGACGCCTGCCGACGTAGTTTCGGCGACGATCATCCCCAGGCCACTCCCTGTCAGTACGTGACTTGCGGCCGGGCGGAATTGGCTCCAGTCTGATTTGACCAGTTTGGTTTGACCTGAGCGATTATTCCATTGCAGCCCGCCTCCGCCACTTCAGCCTGACGCCAAACCCTTGCAATGCCTACGGCTTTAGTGTATGCTGCCCTTGCAATTCGAGGGGCTGCTCGGGCAACTCCCCAACAGCAGTCCGTTATGACACACTGTTCTTCAATCCAAGTGAGGCAAACCATGCACCCCGTCGGACGAAAAACCATCTGTCTGTTGCTCGCTCTGAGCATGAGCATCTCGCCCTCAATGGCCCTTGCCGCCCAATCGGCGGACAATCAAGCGGCCGCCGCCGCAACTGAGAAAGACGACCTCTCCTACATCATCCCCGCGGCGACCGTGGCGGGCGTGGCCTATCCGCGTCGCGTTCTTACCCACCCTAACATGGAAATGCTGCCCATCGAGATCCTTTCGGCCGCGGGTCTCAAGGAGGGTGGCATCGATCCCGTCGACGTCGAACAGGTAACCGTAATGGTGGTCCCCCCCGCGCCCATGCCCGGTTTCGGCGTCGTCATGCGTTTTACAAAACCGTACGAACTCAAAAATATCTTGCCCAAGCTCACCGTGGACGCCGAAGAGACGCAACTCAACGGCCGCCCCTATCTTAAGAACCAGCACCCCGTCGCGCCTTGTTTTTACATGCCCAACGACAAAACGCTCTTGATGGCCGACGATGCTACCATGCAAAAAATGCTGGCCAACTATAAAACGCCCGAGATCGGCCCGGCCCGCAAGCTCATGAAGACTGTAAACAAGTCGAGCGATCTGGCAATCGTCGCGGCCATCGAACCCATGCGGCCATTGATCAAACCGATGTTGGACATGCGGCAAGTCCCGCCGCCCTTTGCCGGTTTCAAGCAGCTTCCCGAGCTGATTTTAGCGGCCCGCCTGCAAGTCAACCAAACCAGCGACGGCACGCTTACCCTAGCCTTGCTCGGCAACGACGCGGCCGCGGCTGAAGAAATCGAAAAACAACTCAACCAGCTTATCGACACGGGCCAGGCCATGATGCGATCCCAGGCGTCACAACAGTTCGACGATAGCGATGACCCGGTCGAACGAGCCATGGCAAAATATATGCAACGAATCTCGGGGAAAATGCTAGATCCGTTCCGGCCCGTCCGCAAGGACAAAGTCGTAAAGATCGAACTGGGCGGCAAGGAAGGCAAGGGAAACGAACAGCTCGCAACCATGGGCATTCTCGTCGCCCTCTTGCTACCGGCCGTTCAAGCCGCCCGAGAAGCCGCCCGCCGCGCCGCTTCCGTCAACAACCTCAAGCAAATCGCCCTCGCGATGCATAACTATCACGACGCTCGCAAACGCTTCCCCGACCGTGCAAATTTCGACAAGGACGGCAAGCCGCTTTTGAGTTGGCGCGTGCATATCCTGCCGCATATCGAGGAAAACAACCTCTACAAGCAATTCCACCTCGACGAGCCCTGGGATAGCGACCACAACAAAAAACTAATCCCGCTAATGCCGGCCATCTATCGCAACCCCAGCAGCCCGGCCGAGCAAGGCAAAACCGACTACCTCGTGCCCACCGGCAAGGGCTCCATCTTCGAAAAACAACGCGCCGCTGCCATCAGGGACATCCGCGACGGCACATCCAACACCATCATGGTCGTCGAAGTCGATCCCGCCCGGGCAGTCACCTGGACCAAGCCCACAGACCTCAACTACGACGCCTCCAACCTCATGTCCGGCCTCGGCAAAGCCCACCCCGGCGGATTCTCCGCCGCCCTTGCCGACGGCTCGGTCAAGTTTATATCAAGCGGTCTCGACCAGAGACTTTTCCTCAACCTATTGCAAATCAACGATGGCAATCCGGTCCACGATTTTCATACACGCTGATTTTCGCGTTGATTAAGCGACAGTGTGGAATATGCTCTGGTTCTTTCAATAATTGCTTGTCAGAGCGGGCTGTACCGTTTAATATGTAAGAGAGTAATGTATGGCTTTGTATAGATTGGTCGTATTGTATCGGCCGGATTTTGAGCGAACATAATCACTAGTTAGATCAAGTATTCACAACTCCGATTTGAGAGGATCAGCATGCGTTGCCTGGGATTCCGTATTACGATGGCCTTGGTGGTGCTGGGGTTGGTCGCGTTTGGCAGACCGGCATTCAGTGAAATTACCAGCATTCTTGAATCGGAGGATTTCTCCTGGCAGTATAATTTTGACGTCGATGGGATTTCTCCGAACATGGAGGATCTCGATGAAAACGGCACGATGGACTTCGCCTTACACGGTAACCAAGTGGCCACTGTAGCTGACGGTTCCTTGAGCTTTACCATCCCCCATCCCTCCACAAATGGCGGTTGTTTCATCAGCGGCTTATCGTCAGCAAATGAGATATGGCCAGCGTCCGGAATTACATGGGAAACCGGATATACGGTTGAAATCAAGGTTCGTGTCGACACGCTTTTGGCGGATGCTTTCGCAACGTGTTATCTCTCGGTAGCGACCGCTGATAGAAAAGACTCTCAAACCAGTTTCCTAAACCTTACCCCCACAGGCCAAACATGGGGCGTGAGTCCGATGGCTTTGCTAGGGCCGAGTGGTGACAACTACAACTCAGACGACTATCACGTCTTCCGCATCGCTCAGGAACCTAGCATCGACAGTTTCAGCATTTGGCGAGACAACGTCCCGCTGGGTTTGGGGATTTCGGCCGGTGTCTCCCACATCAACCAGCAGTTTAATTACATAGTCTTTGGCGACGGCGGTAGCACAATGGGCGGAGATTTTGAGATAGACTACGTGCGGTTCACGTCAGGGGCCTTCGCGCCTGTGCCTGAACCCTCCTCCATAGCCCTATTGAGTATGGCTTTCCTCGGTTTCCTCCTCTTCCGTCGACGAACGTAATATTACTATTCGGAAGATTTGGTACAATTCGCTGGCGATAACGCTATGAAACCATCGTCCCGCACGCCAGAAGGCCAGCCAAACCACTGTCCAGTGTGCAGAAAGGATCTGCAAATTGAGCCGTCCCGACCAGCAGACGATGCGCCGTGTCCGCACTGCACAAAACAAATTCCCCGATCGCGAAACGGAATCCCGCAATGATCAAACGAGTAATCTTGTCACTTATAGTGCTCTCAGCATTGATAGCACTACCATTCGTTAACGCCAGTCAAGTCGAACGCGAATCTGAAACCGTCAAACTCAAACTGGTCACAATCGTGATCGAGGCTCCGGTTGCGTTCTTTCTCAACAACGGCTACGACCTCAAACGCGTAGGCAAGTCCGCCGCCGTACTCAGCGCAGCGGAGGCCGACGCCCTGATTCAGGCGGCCCAGGATCACCCTCGCGTGAACCTCATATTTGGAACATGTAACGCCACGTCACCGGGTGTGGTAACATTCTTTACGCCGCACATTGCATTCAACCTGGGCCTCGACAACCTGCATACAGGCAACGTGGATACTATCGAAGTGACCGCGAACCTACAAAGTCCCCGCAACGGCAAAACCAATCAATGCAAGGCACTCGTGCTGCAAGACAAGGCAGCACTTCTCCTCACCTCATGGCCATCTCCCGCAAACTCAAGGCAGAAAGGCAAATGGGCTCGCGTCGCGGTCGTCCGTGTCAGCCAGACCGGCGATTGAAGATCATCAAGGGGCAGTAGTACAGGGCCCGTAAATACAATCTATTCCGCTGCCACACGAAAGATTTCATGAACTTGAAAAATCAAAATTAGTGCTTATTAGCGAAGATTAGTGTTCCAGCTTTCCGCCGTATGCCACTGACGTTTTCGATTGAAGACGACGACCATCTGTTAACCGTGATGCGATACGTCGAACGCAATCCGGTGCGGGCAAAGACGATCCCGATCCGCAAAGCTCAACGTTGGCCATGGTCTTCGAT
>CAZISU010000695.1:0-4262 GCA_964541935.1 uncultured Planctomycetaceae bacterium
CCTTCTGCGAATTCACCTTATTGACGCGCCCTAATTTCCCAGGCCATTATATTTTGCCTTGGAATAGTCGTACTTCCAGTTTTTTAGTTTTGTGTTATGTATGATTTTTGAAGCGTAGGATTTTGTGATTTTGTATTTTTCGAGAATTTCGGGCATTGGCATATTTGCAATGAAATCGTCTCTTAGATTTTTCGCTGATTTTTCGTTCATCATTTATCGTTCGTTTGTATTTATTGTTTTTCTATAAAAAGGAGTGGAGACGGCCCAGATTGCTGTTTGAACCGTCTCCTTAACGTCTAATGAAAAAACGTTATTTTACATAGTGAGTCTTATGAATAAATTAACACTCTGTATAGTAATACACCGTTTGGTTTGTGTTTTTGCTGGTTTTAGTCAACAATTCTGATTATTTTGTCAAAATAGTTTACTCTGCTATATAGACATAAAAAAAGCCGCTCATTGGCGGCTATAAATCAGCGAGAATTCAAGGGGCGGGGTTTTAAGGTAGGAAAATAATTGGACACCTTAAATGGGACCGCCATCTAATGACGGGTAGCAATAAAAAAAGGTCCGGCAGACGCATTATTTTGTTTCCGCTTTCACTTTAGGGGGAGCCTGTTTTTTGGCTTTTATCTTTACTGGGGGTGCTGGTGCTTTAGGTGGTATTTCGTATTTATTCTTTGCCGGGTGTTTTAATTTAGTAATAGTGCTATGGTCATTAGTGAATAATGATGGTCGATTCTTCTTCAAGGAAGCCATAAGTGCTTTATGCTCTTTCTCATTCATTCCACAAGAATTCACTGAAAAGGATTCTAAACTGGGCATACTCACAATTACGTCGACAATGCCGTTACCTTTCACCTTATGACAACCATCAAGTGATAGCCATTGTATTTTTCTGAAGCCCTTTAGATGTTGCAAACCATTGTCTGATATAGAAGTACTATACATCCATAAATATCTCAGCGTTTTATTTAGTGGGCGAAGGTAAGCCATTCCTTCATCATCAAAAGATGTGTGCGAAAGATTTAATATCTCAAGAGAAGTTAATTGTTGCAAGAATTTCGGATGTTTAATACCCTTGTTTCCACCAAGCCCTAAAAAAGTAAGTTGCCTCATGTTCCCAAGTGGTTCAACAACATCGTCAGTCAATCTACTTTCTATCAGGGAAAGCTTTGTTATTTTGTTCTTTGCGATACATTCAATATCATTTTTTGATAATTCTATGCCCTTAATGACTAGATCTGAGAGTCTAGGAATATCTTGTATGGTTTTTAGAACTTCGCTGATTTGAGGTATCACTTCTATTGGCGGATCCTCCACACCGAAACGACTATGTTCTTGCCAACTGGAAGGGGATAGTTTGATTCTATAGCTAAAACTGTCTTCATTGCTCGCTAGTGTCACTTCAATTCTTATACCGTCATCTTTATACCCTTTGATGAGTTTCCAAGTTGCCGCTAATTCTTTTTCGTGATCGCCAAGTTTATTTTTCGTTATCTGAAGTTCTTTCTCTAGTTGTTCATTTTCCTGTTGAATAATATTTCTCGTTGATTCGAGTTCTTTGTTTCCTTGCTCAAGTTGTATTTTCTCAATACGCAGTCTTTCATTGCCAGCCTGTAGGCGTTCTTGTTTCACATCAAAGAGGCCGTTCCAATAGACTAGGAAAAGTCCTAAGCCAGCAACAAGGACTGTGGCAATGTCTTTCCAGGTAATGCACCATAGAGCGGATCGGGTTGGGCGACGAAGTTGGGAAACCTCAAGTTCTAATTTTTCTAGTTCGAGTTTATCCTTTTGAGTTTTTGTCGAACTAGTCATTCGTTTCGCCATTCTGCTACCCTTTGAAATGGAATAATGGATTACCTGGAAATGCCTAGGCAGATTTAATTCTTACTAATAGTGTATTCAATTCTACCAACTCTGCAACTACCCTAAAAAACAATGCTATCGAGCAAAAATCCACCCGATCCAGCGGGTAGTCAAGGCGTGGTGTGATGCTGTAAGGTGATTATGTAATAAATCAATGGGCGATTTGCTCTGGCAATTTTTGGGAGGGCGAAGTGATGAGGCGTTTGATTATTGGATTTGCGTTGGTGTTAATATTTGCAGGCAACGCACAAGCAGATGTTGTTGTTCTTAAGAATGACGACCAATTAACGCTAGACTCATATCTATGGGATGGGTTGGATCTTTATGACACAAGTCAAGTCTCTATCATTCCTGGCGGGTATGTATCCATAGGCCTCAACTCCTACGATTCCAGCACCGTGAATATTTCTGGCGGGTTAGTAAGGACTCTCAAGGCCTACGGCTCCAGCAACGTAAAAATGTCTAGTGGGTCATCAGACGGCTATATCTCCGTGAACGGTTCAAGCACTGGGAACATATCTGGTGGGTCAGTCAAATATAGTTTCTACGTCCGCGATTACGGCACACTGGACCTGTCGGGTGGGGTGATAAGCAGCAACCTCCACGCCCAAAACTTCAGCACCGTGGATATCTCAGGCGGAACAATAAGGAAATGGCTCTACGCCATCGACTCCAGCACCGTAAACATGTCGGGCGGGTCAGCAGTATGGCTCGACGTACGCGACTCCAGCACTCTCACCCTCAATGTTAGAGAATTTGAGCTAGTAGGCTTAGGTCTCAGTATGGATGGTGAGCGGCTTCTGGGTACAGGGACTATAAATTGCGAGTGGGTGGATGCGACAAGTTCGGCAATGAGTGTCGCCACAAATTCTGGAGCGGGGATATTCATTTCAATCGTCATGGATGGCGATGCTAACTGCGATGGTGTTGTGGATGAAAAGGACGCTGCCCTTCTGGCTGCCAACTGGCAAACCTTGACGGGAGCCACTTGGAGGCAAGGAGATTTTAACGCTGATGGTGCTGTTAATGACATCGACGCTACGCTGTTGGCTGCCAACTGGCAAAGCGGTGAAGGGACCGCAAATGTGCCAGAGCCAACAACGCTTTTAATGCTGGTGATGGGAGCCGCCGCATTGTTGGTTTTTAGACGAAGGTAAATCAGGTGAAAATCTTTTATCACTTTACTTCGGGGAGTCATACGATGAAACGTTTGATTGCTGGTTTGGCGTTTGTTGTGTTGTTTGGGCTGGGGCAAGTGAAAGCCGAACCTAACAACGCAATTGAATATGGAACGCAGGAACAGTTCGAGATGGTGGCCAGGGAACGAAATCAAGCGACTTTAGAGAAGTGGCAATGGCAAAATGATAGGAAACTCACCGTCTCGGGGGTTATTCCACCAAAACCACGTGGAACACTGGAACCAGCGAACTTACGTGACGGTTCCTCTGGCTATTTAGAGTGTTGCCCTTATGAAGTCATGAAAATCATTGGTCCTAAAGATATGTTGCTGGCATTTCATCCCGAAAATCCCCATATTCCACCGATTTGGTTGACAGACTATCCGTCAAAGGGGCTTGCTGATGGAGACCGTGTAAGACTGGTTGGGTTAGTAGAAGTAGATGGCACGAAGTCATACACCACAGCCAAGGGTGATAAGCAAACAATTCGTGTTGTGCGACTTGTTAAACAGAAAATTCAACTAAAGAAGGATTCCAATGGAGAAACTCTTTGGTTTCGAACATGGACAGATAATAGTGGGAAGCATACGATGGTCGGGCATTTCTATGTATTAGAGAAAAACTTGGTTTATTTAATACGAAATGACAATGGGAAGACGATCAAGGTACCTATGTCGCGTCTCACAAAGAAAGATCAAGAATGGATTAGCAGGAAGATTAAATCCCGAGAGGCGATAAAAATAAAGCAGGCAGAGAGAGAGAAAGAGAGAGAGGGAAAAAGGGTAGATCGGGCACCAAGTAACCAGTGAAGATTTCAGTGCCTACCAGCGGTTTGGTCTTGTGCTGCTGATAGAGACTACTCTAGGTCTCCTCTTTTTCCGCCGAAGATAATCCTTCTCACAATCTAAATTCATAAGAGCCGATTTGCATTTCGCTAGTCGGCTTTTTTGTGTTGTGTGGGATGCGTCGCCGCTAATTTTCAAATGGGGCTCTCTGCTTAAATCTAACGCTATTAAAAAACTGGCTGTGTGATTGCCCATTTATTTATTAAACGCTTAAACTGGGGTCGCTCTGGCGTTGTGGTGGTGTGTTTGTGGTCTTGATCTTTAACCACTTCCAATTCATTGTATTGTCCTGCCTCCAATCTCTTATTATTTGGTTACTTATAATGGCCTGGGAAATTAGGGCGCGTCAATAAGGTGAATTCGCAGAAGG
>CAZISU010000696.1:0-4249 GCA_964541935.1 uncultured Planctomycetaceae bacterium
GTCGGACTCCGTTAGTACGGCAGCGTTTATGCGTTTGTCCATCCGCCGCCAAACCACCTTGATCGGCGCCACCGTATAACGGCCCACGTTGTACATCGAATAAAACGCCGCCGCTGCTTGATAACGTTTATAGGCCGCCCGATTCTCAAGTTGACGCCGAAACCGCTCCAGGTATGCAAGCGTCCTAGGACACTCGTCCCCCAACCACTGCTCGTCGTGTCCGCGTCGCGTTTCCACGTTTTGGGCCAAAAGGATATGGGCCTTCGGCACGGCCGCGAAACGTCGCACGTCGCCCCAGCGCACCAACGGGTAGATCAACTGCGGCTCGATACGCTCTTCGACCGCCTCGAACTTGCGATCCCGTCCCGCGCTGCCGGGCATGTTGCGGACGAGCACTCCCTCGTCGTTGGCCCCGTCGTCGCCCTCGATAATCTGCAACCAATACACCGGGTTGGCCCCGCCCGTATTCGCGCCCAAGTGAGCCGTATACTCCGAAGGGCCGATCAATTGCGTGAGGTCCGCCTCCAAATCGGATGGTTGTACGAACCAAGGTGAACTCGCTCGCTCGTGGTCAATCGGTCGAGCAAGCAACCGCTCGCAATCGAAGCAATCCCGCCAACCACCGTCGTCGGCCGTATGCACGTTGGGCATGCGTCGGCCCTTGCACAATCGCCAGCGGTCGTAGCCGATCGGATATTCGGTCTTTCCACCCTTCTCTAAAAACAGCGTGCCCGTCCAATTGGCAGCACCCGCGAAAGGACGAATTCGCACCATGTCATCGGCGCCCAGCACCCGCAGATCCGGCCCTTCGTCGCCCAGTCGAAACCGTCGAAAACCGTCGCCCGCCCCCTTGGTCTGAAAGACAGTTTGCGTAACCACAAATCCCAGCCGCCCGCCATCGACCAGATACCGATCGGCCGCGACGTACGTCATCAGCATGGAAAGATCCTTCTTGCCTCCGCCGTGCCGTGCGGCCGTGCCCGAAAGATTGAATAATCCATAATGCTGCCAAAGCGGCTTCGTCTTCTCCCGATACTCGTCCGAGAGGTTGTCCCACACGATCCACGGCGGATTGCCGGCCACATAGTCGAACTTTTCTTGCGAATCATCTTCGTCTAGAATCGAGTCCCGTAAATACACCGGTATCTCGGGCGGATCGTCGGCCGCTATAAGGTCTCCAATCGCCAGCAGATAATTGGCCCGCGCCGCCAGTACGGCCGTGGGGTTGAGGTCGAAGCCCACCACGCTCGCGCTGATTTTACGTGCTAACAGTTCCGGCTTCTGATTTTCAGGAGCGGCGGATTCCCATGCACGCCGTATCCGCCGGATCGCGCCGAGCAAAAAATTCCCCGACCCACACGACGGGTCCAACAGCCGGGCGTCGAGTTCCCCGCCGTATTCGAGCCGATCCAGCATGTGCGCCACCAGCCACGAGGGCGTATAATATTCGCCCAACGCGTGTCGCACATTCTTAGGCAACAATCCTTGGTAAAGATCGCCCAGCAGATCCACCCCACCGGCCTGCTCTTGCCCACACGAGAGCAACTCGCACGGGTCGTATCCAGCGACAACCCCGGCGGCGCGGCGAATCCACTCCGCCAGCGGCGCGCACCAGGCGTCAACATACCAGCCGAACGGATCCTGCTCACCCGGTCGCAACGCCCGCAACAGCCGCCCGTCGTCCAACGCGCGCATCTTCCCCAAAAGAGAATCGTCAGTCGACGCATGCGCCAATTCCGCTACAACGGTTTGGTTGGAATCGGAAGATGGACCCATCGCCTGACAAAGAATCAGTTTCACCAGCAGCGAAAAATACGTATGCAAGGCAAAAGCAACCTCCGCCGGTCGCGCGTGGCAATCACCCGTGCCGCAATCACCCGTGCAATCGATCCCATACGCCGAGCCCAACTCAGCCATCGCCTCCGAGGGCCGATCCAAATCGTGCCCCGTGGCTTGCGACAAGAGTTTTTTCCAATCTTCACAAGCCCACCCGGGCACCATCGAGCCGGTCGACGTCAACGCCCCATGCAAAGCACCCACTCCCACGCGAGCCAACTCCGTCCCCACCCCAAAATCACTCACGGGCGAAACACGACCGCACTTAGCCGCCTTCCGGGCAGTTGGCTTACGAACTTGCGAAGTCATGCGATTAGATTTAGACATGCCCCATTGTGACCACCACTACCCCAAACAGCAAGGCCATTCATCTGGAGTTCGGAAGGGCGAAGCTCCTGCTGAGCCATTCTAAGCGACACGGCTCAGCAGGAGCTTCGCCCTCCCGAAAACCGCAAACGATAGTGAATTATTTCACAACGTTAGGAATTAATGACATAGATGGCATTGATCATTCCCTCCCTACTGAGCAGCCGACCGTGTACCCTCGGGCGAGGCAGATATGGGCACATCGAACGGCAACGGTCGCGCGGCCGCCGTGAACCCCAGCCGGTAGAGCAGCTTCTTGAGCTTTTGGAAATCGTCGAACCCGTCGGGATACGTCCATAGCGTCACGGTTGTCCGATCCGCTCGATGGCGTGCCAGCACCCGGCGGAAATCGGACCCTTCGGCCAGAGCCTCTTCGAGCGTCTCGCCCAGTTGGTTACTAGCTGGCAAAAACTCAACCCGTCGCAGACGCACTATGCTGCCCGTGCGTCCGGTTCGCTGATACATTTCCGGTGTGACATCGATACGTTCGATCGTATAACGCAGCCGGAACCCGTCGATGGGCCCCAGCTTATCGGTCAGCTCGCGCTGGTGCTGGAGCCTATATGCCTTGCGTTCGAACTCACCCTTGAACTGCTCGATGAGTTTATCGAAGGGAACTACCACCACGCGAGAACCGCGTAGCTGAATATGAATTTCTTTGCCGTGTACGGTGTGGCTGATGGGCGTGGGATGATGTTCGAGATCGATGGGCTTGACGTCCGACTTCGACTCTTGCGTTAAAATGCTCTTGCGAATCGTCTTGCCCAGCTTGGCCTGCTGGTCGATCAACCGCTTGCGCAGATCGTAATCCGCCTGGGCGTCGGAGTCGAGCCGATCGCGCTGCAACCCGAGCGTCCGTTCGGTGGCCGACACCCGCACGGCCAACTCGTTCCGCCGCCGGTCGCTCAGAACGGCCTCTTCGACCAGTTTTTGGCCCCGCCGGTTGAGTTCCCGTATATCGCTCTGAATTCTCTGTTCAGTGGCCAAATCGTCGTTGACCTCGGTCTTTACCGCCTGTCGCGTGGGATCGGAAATCGAAGCGGCCACCGGCGCATGCTTGGCGCGTACACCCACCAGCACCACCAGGATGATCAAAATACCCACGATGTTGGCCACGATATCCAAAAAAGAATCGTGGTCGTCCGAGGCTTCTTCTCGACGCTTGCGACCCGCCATCTTTGCCTCTCAGTTTTTGTAGGTTTGAGGTGTCAGGTTTGAGGTTTGAGGTATGAATGGCACTGTTGAATTTATTGGCATTCCATACTAACCCGAAGCGCAAGCGAAGGGCGACGCAGAGTTAAGACTTGCTTTCCCCGCCCTTCGCTTGCGCTTCGGGTTAGTATTTCACAACAAAACATAATCTATGCACCCTTCGCCTCATACCTGAAACCTCATACCTCAAACCTGATACCTCACCACTACTTCCTTCTCTCAATCCGCAACCCACTCCCCTCAAGCAACGTCTTCAAATCCCGATACCGATGTTCCGCTCCCGCCGCCACATCGACCTTCAAAATCGGCTTCCAATACATGCCGTGTCCGGCGATACCCCACGAGTTGTCCATATAGTGCCAAACGGCCGCAATGAATTCGTTCATCGAGTCGGACGTGTAGGTATCAAGTACGATCTCCTGACGTCCGGACAGTCCCGGCTCGGGCACAAGTATCAGCCGGTCGGGGCGACAATCGATTCGGATCGGCCTCACCAACGGGGTCGAACGCGGAGTCGACTCCGGCAGGGCCCAGTTCTTGCCTCGTTTTCCGGCCAAACCACTCGACGCGCGATGCGCGCGTTTATTCTTGTCTGCCCGAGAATCTTCCAGCTTCGTGGGCCGATGCCTGGGATCCGAAGGCGTCCATTCGCCGGGCCGCCGCGCTGCAGCAACGCTGCCTTGCTGTTGGTTGTTATCCTGATAACCATTCGGACGTACGACCATGTCCTCCGGCGTTTCACCATTCGCTGTCGATTGACTGCCCGCATCGCTCATATTAATGTTCACGCTCGAAACCTGCCCCGCGCCCGGCTGTCCACCGGCCTGCTGAGGCA
>CAZISU010000697.1:0-4249 GCA_964541935.1 uncultured Planctomycetaceae bacterium
TTGCGGAACCCCAAGTGTAAGCTGGTGGTGTCGCACGAGTCGGGCGACGAGGGGCTCGAATATCACCACGCCCTGATCGAGATGGCCGAGCAGGCGGGCGTCGATTTGCGCTTCGTTCACACGCACCTCGACCAGGTTTGCCCGTTCGACGCCAACGGTGTGCCCGGCACCTCGCTGGCCGAAGTCTACGCGGCCGCCGACCTGGTAACGTACCCCAGCCTCTACGAAGGTTTCGGCAACGCTCTGCTGGAGGCCTTCTACTTCCGCAAGCCCGTGCTGGTGAACCGCTATTCGATCTTCGTAACCGATATCGAGCCCAAGGGCTTCAAGGTCATCACCATGGACGGGTTCCTGACCCGCGGCGTGCTCGACCAGACGCGGCGCGTGATCCAAGACGAAGAGTTCCGCCGCGATATGGTCGAATGCAACTACGAACAGGCCAAGGCGTTCTTCAGCTATGCGGTACTGCGGCGGAAACTGCGTTCGCTGATTACAAACGTTACGGGTTTGGACGACCTTTAATGGAGTCTCATCTGGTGCATACGCAAAGCACGATGGAGCTTGTGCCGTTGTGATTGTTTTTTGCAGAACATATGGATATATTCAATGACTGTGCTGGGGATAACGGCGGTTGGAGGAGGAATTGGACAAGCAGTGCTGCACGCACTTCGTTTGGCGAACCCAAGAGTCCAAACGGTCGGCATGGATGCTAGGGCGATGAGCGCCGGATTGTACTGGAGCGATGCAGCCTATTTGACGCCCGTTTTCGCAGATGAAAACGCCTACATTCATTGCTTGCTGGAAATCGTCGATCGAGAATCGATCGATCTGCTGATACCCGGCTTGGATCCCGAACTTCCCATCTTGGCGCGTCATCACGAGCAATTTCTCCGTCAGAGATGTGAAATCGTTGTAGGCAGTTCTGAAGCAATTGGACTATGCCAAAATAAGCATGCGTGTTATGCATTCTGTCGGCAGCGTAGCCTGCCCTTTATAAAAACTTATTTGCTGGCGGAAGCTCAAGCCCAAAGCGATGCACTCCCCTATCCTGTGATTGTCAAGCCGCGGGAGGGTTCGGCGTCAGTCGGCGTGCGCCTTTGCCGTGACGCGGACGAGTTGCATGCCATGGCCCCCGACGACATGCTGATTATTCAAAACTACCTGCCGCCGGACGATCGGGCGTTGGATTTCAATTCTGGACGGGATCCCATGCATCTCGACCAGTCCAACGAGATTTCGTGTCAGTACTTTGTTGGGCCCTCCGGCAAAATTCTGGGCAGGTTTGCCAGCGTTAATCGCCTGAAGAACGGTATTCCCATCGAGATTGTTCCCGATCCCGAATCACCGGCACTTGACACCGGATCTGCTATCGTGGAAGCCTTGATTGAAAAAGGGTTGCGTGGACCAATCAATCTTCAGGGGCGCTTAACGCGGGGTGGCGTGATGTTCTTCGAGGCTAACGCACGATTCACGGGTATTACCGCAACCAGAGCAGCGATGGGCTATCGTGAAGTCGAAGCGGCGATCTGGGCCTTTTGCCGGAAAGATGAACGGCAGGCGAGTCGGCGATTGCAGTATCATCCCGGCAATGTGGCCATGCGCTATGTTGCCAGTATGATTATCCCTCAAAAAAGCGTACGAGAGATCACTCGGACTTCAAATGGAAAGTCCGTATCTCTCGAACCTTCGACGCGCGTGCCCGAATGCGTTTTGGTGACGGGCGCATCGGGATATATCGGCGCCACGATAGTGTCCCGCCTGCTGGCCGTGCCTGGGATCAAAGAAGTCAGAGCGGCCGTAAGAGATGAATCGCGCGGCGCGGAACTTCGCAGTTTGTTGACGAACCACTCCCGCCTGAAAATTGTGCTGGGAGAACTTCCGACATTTCCATGGTGTGTAGACAGCGTCGACGTGGTCATCCATGCAGCGGCAATTCGCCACGCAGAGGATCCGCTGGCTTTCTTTCGCACAAATTCAGAAGGGGTCGGCAGATTACTTGAAGCGACTCAACTCGCAGGAGTCCGGCGATTTGTCTATTTGTCCTCTCAGAGCATTTACGGCCTGCAAAGAAAGCCGCCGTGGACCGAAAGCATGCCGGCCAGGCCGGAAACACCATACGCACTTAGCAAATGGCTGGGGGAATCGGTTTGTTTGAGCGACGAGTGGAATATTCCCGAAATGGTCGTTCTACGAATCGCCCGTGCCTACGGCTTGGGCCGGTTCATGCGCTGGGATGAATTACCACACAAGTTCTCCTTGTTGGCATCAAGAGAGCAGTCGCTACCGATTTATGATAAAGGCAAGAGTAAAGTAGATCTGCTCCACGTTCGAGATCTGGGAGAAGCCGTACTCAAGGCTTGCGTACGGCCCTTACCCAATTCGCAAAAAATGGTCCTTAACATCGGCAGTGGAGATCCGGTGCCGGTGGCCCAACTGTCGCATTTGTGTCAAACAATCGCCTCCGAAAGCGGATTGCTGGTGCGCGGCAACGAGTATTTATCAAGTTCCAACAAAGAAAATAACACCATTTTTGATATTGGAATGGATACCACTCTGGCCCAAGCAACTCTCGATTGGACGCCGTCGATTGTTCTCAAAGAAGGGCTGCTTGAGTTGTTCCAGTCCGCTCCAAATCACTTATCTTGAAGGCAGAATCATGTCACCCCGCGAAAAAAAGGGAGTTCTTAAGCGTCTTCGAGAACGCCTGGCCCCGCGTTTAAAACTGCTCTACGGTGAGCGCGCTGGAGATTGCTTCGACAAGATCACGGCCCTTGTCGAAGCAAACCGTGTTGAACCGGTCGGCGAGCCGCTCGATTCGATCTGGGACCAGCGCGACGTGGTGCTGATCACATACGGCGATCAGGTTCACTTCGACGAAAACGACACCGAAGGGGAAAGCGGGAGTGAAACAACAGACACAAAAAGTCCACTGGCCGCTCTGGCCCGATTCCTGGCCGAGGCCGAACTCGACTCCTCGATCAACACAATTCACCTGTTGCCCTGTTTCCCGTATTCGTCGGACGATGGTTTTTCGGTCATCGACTACCGGCAAATCGATCCCGCCTTGGGTGATTGGTCGGACGTCGACCGCTTGGGCCGCGATTACCGCCTGATGTTCGATCTGGTGCTGAACCACATCTCGCGCCGCAGCCGCTGGT
Organism: uncultured Planctomycetaceae bacterium; assembly: GCA_964541935.1. Classification (GTDB taxonomy): domain Bacteria; phylum Planctomycetota; class Planctomycetia; order Pirellulales; family Thermoguttaceae; genus JAFGTN01. The sequence goes on from CAZISU010000697.1 coordinate 3,159, forward strand.
TCGAAGAATATCTGGCCGGCCGCGAGCCGTTTCGGCGTTTCTTCATCGAAGTAGAGCCGGGGACGGACATCTCGCTGGTCGTGCGGCCGCGGAGTTTGCCGCTGTTGACCGAGGTGCAAACGGCCGCCGGGCCGCGGCATGTTTGGACGACCTTTAGCGACGACCAGATCGATTTGAATTTCGCCGAGCCCGACGTGCTGGTGGAGATGGTCGACGTGTTGCTGCTGTATCTGGCGCACGGCGCGCGGATCGTGCGGCTGGACGCGATTGCCTATTTGTGGAAACAGTTAGGCACGAGCTGCATTCACCTGCCGCAAACCCACGAGGTTGTCAAGCTGTTGCGCGACGTGGCCGACGCGGTCTCGCCGGGCACTATTATTTTGACCGAAACCAACGTGCCGCACGAAGAGAATGTCTCGTATTTCGGCCACGGCGACGAGGCACGCATGGTTTACCAGTTCAGCCTGGCCCCGCTCTTGCTCGAAGCCTTGCTCTCGGGCGACGGGCGACTGCTGAACGACTGGCTGGCCGACATGCGGCCTACCCCGCCGGGCACGACCGTTTTCAACTTTACCGCTTCGCACGATGGCGTCGGCGTGCGTCCGCTGGAAGGTATCATGCCGCCGGATCGCTTCGAGCGACTGATTAACGCAGTCCGCGCGCGTGGCGGACACGTGAGCACCAAACGCGGGCCCGACGGTAACGACAGCCCATATGAGCTGAACATCACCTATTTCTCGGCCCTGGCCGAAGTGGACGAGCCGGACGACGACAAGGCATTGCAGATGCAAATCGACCGTTTCCTTGCCAGTCAGGCCGTCATGCTCTCGCTGCGCGGCATCCCGGGCGTGTATTTCCACAGTCTGGTGGGCACGCCCAACGACACGCAAGGCGTGGCCACGACCGGCCGCGCGCGTTCGATCAACCGCCGCAAGTTCGGGCTGGGCGAGTTGCGCGGGATCCTGTCCTTGGGAAAAGGGGACCGTTCCCATTTGTGCGATGCGCCCGACGGGCCGTCCCGGCAAATGGGGACTGTCCCGAATGGCATTAACATTTCTGTAAGTTGATAGGTCACAAGCGTTAAGCGATGC
>CAZISU010000698.1:0-4249 GCA_964541935.1 uncultured Planctomycetaceae bacterium
ACTGTTTATCTTTTATTTCATCGGCCGCGACGCCGTACCGTTTTTCCAACTCGAAGGATTCAAAGAGTTCTTCGCCAGCACAGGCTGGTATCCGGCCGACGAACCGCCGTGCTTCGGAGCATTGTCTATTTTCTACGGCAGTGCAATGGTAACCGTGGGCTCGATCCTCGTGGCAGTTCCCTTGGGCGTTTCGGCCGCACTATGCCTCAGCGATATCTTACCTTTTGCCTTGCGTCAGGCGGTCAAGCCGGTCATTGAAATATTGGCCGCCATCCCTTCGGTGGCATACGGTTTTTTCGCCTTGGTCATTTTTGCCCCCATGCTGCAAGACAACGGCGGGCGTCTGCTGGCCGCCGCCAGTTGGGTTATCGGCGCGCCCATCGCTTTTCTCGCCGTGGCGATCATCACCGACGTGGCGGCCTCCAAACTGCCGGAAAAATTGCAATGGACGGGACGAATCGTGTTTGTCGCTATCCTTGCTTACACGGCATATTGGGGCCTCTCGACGCTGGCGGACATCTGCGGCGGATTGCAAATCACGACCGGCGTAAATGCCCTCAACGCATCCTTGATCCTCGGCATAATGGCCTTGCCCACCATCGTCAGCGTTTCCGAAGACGCACTCCAGGCGGTCGGACGCGATCTACGTGAAGGCAGCTACGCCCTGGGTGCGACACGCGCCGAAACGCTCGTAAAAGTTGTCATCCCCGCGGCCGGCAGCGGTATCTGCGCGGCCGTGATCTTGGGCGTGATGCGGGCCATCGGCGAGACAATGGTCGTCTGGATGGCCTCGGGCAACGCCGCCCACATCCCGCGGCCTTGGTACAACTTCTTCGATTCGGTGCGCACCCTCACGGCCACGATTGCCGGCGACATGGGCGAAGCCGACCAATCCTACGGCTCCTCGCGATTTCACGTTCTATTCGCCATGGCCTTATGCCTGTTGGCGGTAGCCTTCGTGCTAAACCTTTTAAGCGAGTGGGCGGTGAACCGCTCGCGGAAGAAATTGCGGGGAGAATAACATGCAACCTGCTACACGAAAACTGATCGACCGCGCGTTTTCCGGCATGGGCATTTCCTCGATCCTCTTGCTGGCCGCCGCGCTGCTGATCATTTTACTGCCCATCATTGTACGCGGCTCGGCCGCTTTTGTTTTCGACGGCACAATCGAATGGCGGCGCATGATGTTAGAGAAATTCTCGCGTGGAACGTCCGCCACCATCGACACGCAAGTCGCCAAGGCAAACAAAGCTCGACTGCCGGTCTACGATATGCTCCAAGAGTTCGAAAACGAGATCAAGACAACCGAAGACCGTTTCTCGTCACAAAAGAAACAACTGCGTGCACAACGACGCGATACTCGCAAAAACAAGGAACTCACCGAAACCGAGCGTGAAAAGGCCCTCGCAGGTCTGGAATCCGAACGTGCCAAGTTAGACCATAGCCGCAAGCAGTTCGGCCTCATAATCGACGCCTTTCGCGACTTGCAAAAAATGATCGATGAACTCCTCGGGCCGCGCCCCGGCCAGTCGACACCCGTCCTCTGGCGAGATCAATACGGCGCAACTCGCTGGGACGGAGCCGAAAAAATCATTCACCTCATCCTCAACGAAGAACAATGGCACGAACAGGCCGACTCGTCGTTGCCCAGCGTTCGCGTGGAAATCCCCCGCCAAGAAACTTTCGCCGGCACATCCCTCGAAAAACTCTTCCCCTATATAGAGGAAAACTCGCGTGCCATGCTTCTTCCCGAATGGACGGTCTATTGGCGGTTCCTCTTCGATAAATCGTACGACGCGCACTTTTTCGGCGGCATCTGGCCGGAGATCCTGGGCACCATCTACCTCACTATCGGCTCAATGCTGTTTGCCGTGCCCATGGGTGTGATCTCGGCCATTTATCTGGTCGAATACGCGCCCGAAGGTTGGTTGCTGGGCATACTACGAACCTTCATCAACACCCTGGCGGGCGTGCCCAGCATTGTTTTCGGGCTGTTCGGATTGGCATTTTTCATCAACACCATGCACGTCTCGCCGTCCAAAAGCGTCCTGGCCGGGTCGATGACCCTGGCCCTGCTTATCCTGCCGATGGTTATCCGTGCCTCGGAAGAAGCCATCCGCGCGGTACCACGGACTTACAAAGAGGCCTCGCTCAGCCTGGGCGCCAGTAAATGGCGGGCCGTACTTACGGTAATCCTACCGGCCTCGTTACCCGGCGTCTTGACGGGCATCGTAATCAGCATGGGCCGCGCGGCAGGCGAGACGGCCCCCATCATCTTCACGGCCGCCGTGAGTGTGGGCAAGCCGTTGAGCATTTTCCAAACGGCCACGCAACCCACCCCCGCGCTGCCGTGGAATATCTACAATCTCTGTACCGAACACGAAGCCGTCGACCAGATCCGCCACGTGCAATACGGTATGGTCCTAACGCTCATAGCCTTAGTGCTGCTACTAAACGTGGCGGCAATTATAATGCGCGCTCGAATCGCAAATAAGTTGAGAGCTTAACTTCCAAACGCCACCACACACTGCCATGATACAAACAATAACTCCACACATGAACAAGAGCATGAGCGAAAGCTCCGACCAGAAAACGATCGGCATATCGCTGGGCATCGACCTGATACGCCAGCGATCGGCCGAAGCGAACGGCTCCACGGCCACGGAATTCGACCATGTTCGGGCCAACGATTTTTCCATATTTTACGGGACAAACGAAGCCGTTAAAGAAATATCGCTGGGAATACCCGCAAAACAAGTCACGGCCATCATCGGGCCCAGCGGTTGCGGAAAAAGCACATTTCTACGTGCTATCAACCGCATGAACGACCTGATCCCCGCTTGCCGCGCAGCGGGACAACTAATTCTCGACGGCGAGAATATCTTCGGTCCCAGAATCGACGTCACCGCCCTGCGACGTCGCGTGGGCATGGTCTTCCAGAAACCCAACCCTTTCCCCAAGTCAATTTTCGACAACGTCGCCTATGGCCCACGCATCCACGGCTCGCGTTCTCGCGGCTCACTTGCCGAAACTGTCGAACGAAGCCTGCGAAAAGCGGCCCTTTGGGACGAGGTCAAGGACCGACTCAACAAAAACGCCCTGGGTCTGTCCGGTGGCCAACAACAGCGTCTCTGCATCGCCCGTGCAATCGCCGTCGACCCGGAAATCCTCTTAATGGACGAACCCACGTCAGCCCTCGACCCGCAGGCCACATCGCATATCGAAGGCCTGGTCGGCGAGTTGCGTGGCAACTATACCGTAATCGTCGTCACCCACAACATGCAACAGGCCGCCCGCATATCCGACCGCACGGCCTTCTTCTACGAAGGCGAACTAATAGAATTCGGACTCACGCGACAGCTTTTCACAAACCCAACCGAAAAACGTACCGAAGACTATATCACAGGACGATTCGGATAATGTCTGCCCACCTTCACAGAGAAATCGAACGCTTAAAAAAAAGTCTGCTCTCGCTTTGCGCGATTGTCGAAGATCAGGTGCAAATCGCCGTGCGGGCTCTGCTCGATCGAGATGAAGAACTTGCCCGCGCGGTGCGAGTACGCGACGCCGAAATCGACCAGCGCGAGGTGGAAGTCGAAGAAGAGTGCCTCAAAGTCCTCGCACTACATCAGCCGGTCGCAGTCGATCTGCGTTTCATCGTTGCCGCGCTGAAAATCAACAACGACCTCGAGCGTATCGGCGATCTGGCGGTCAACATTTCCAAAAAAGCAAAACGCTTCGCCGCGCTGCCGCCCATGCAGATCCCCTTCGACCTCGAAGGCATGTGCGCCAAAACGCAAGCCATGTTGCGCGACAGCCTCGACGCCCTGGTCAACCTGGACCCCGAACTGGCCAGGCAGGTCTGTAAACGCGACGACGAGGTCGACGCCATCAAACGCTCTTTCCGCAAATCGGCCGAGCAACGCATTCGCCAAAACCCCGGCCAAATTGAATTCCTACTCACCTTGCTTGCCGTATCGCGAAACCTCGAACGAGTGGCCGACCACGCCACAAACATCGCCGAGGATGTCATATACATGGTCGACGGAAAGATTATCCGTCACGCCGAAGCTCAGTAATCCTTAAGGCTCAATCAGACGCATCTTGAAAAAGCACCCGCCGCGGTGACGGTCAAGACCGGCTCCAACCCGTTGCTGTTGCGTTACTGAGCCGTAACGGTCTGCTACCTCTTCACACGCACGCGCCGGCCTTCCACCGTGACTTTCCCCGCGGACAACAACCCCAACGC
>CAZISU010000699.1:0-4242 GCA_964541935.1 uncultured Planctomycetaceae bacterium
TTTTCGTCGGAAAATTTGCTACCTGATCGCCATTGGCCTCTTGTTGCCCGTGCTGTATTGGCTAGGTCACCCCGAGGCGTCCAGCTCCAACGGCGGCAAGGGTTCGCCCGGCGGCAAGCTTGCGCAAATTCGCCGCGAGCAGAAGCTCTCTCAGGCCCAATTGGGACAGATCGACCCCACTAGCGAGACGATCAAGCTGGTCACTTTCGGCCTCCGCCCGGTGGCGGCCAACATCCTTTGGGCCAAGGCCATCGATTACAAGATGAAGAAGGACTGGACCAATCTGTCGGCCACGCTCAACCAGTTGACCAAGGTGCAGCCGCACTTTATCGACGTTTGGCGTTTCCAAGGCTGGAACCTCTCCTACAACTGCTCGACCGAATTCGACGACTATCGCGAGCGCTACCGCTGGGTACTCAAGGGCATCGATTTCCTCAAGTTGGGCCTGACCTACAACGAACACGAGCCGCGTCTGCTACGCGACATCGGCTGGGTTATCTCGCAGAAGATTGGCCGTGCCGACGAGCACGAGCAGTTCCGCGAAATGTTCCGCGAAGACGACGATTTCCACGGCCCTCGCCCCAAAAGTGAGCGCGATAACTGGCTGGTGGGCAAGAGTTGGTACCGCAAGGCCGAAGTCATGGTCGACACCGAAGACGTGCGTCTGATCGGCGACAGCCCCCTGATTTTCCGGTCCAAGGCGCCCATGTGCCAGATGAACTACGCCGAAGCCATCGAAGAAGACGGCACGTTCGGTGAAAAGGCCAAAACCGCTTGGGAAAACGCTTCCCGCGAGTGGCACGAGCTAGGGCAGCTTGCCATTCCCACCTCGAAAGAATTCAGCATTCGCCTGGGAGACCGCGAACGGCACCTGGAAAAGGCCGCCGAGATGTCGAAGGAAATCGATGCGTTAATGCCGGGCATGCGCGGAAAAATCCTGGAAGAAAAAGCCGGCAAACTCACAGCCAAACAACGCGAGGCCCTCACCGTCCCGCCGCCCGAACGTAGCGAAGAACAATACCGAACGGCCGCCGAAGCCCAAGCCCTGCTGGTCGTTACCGACAAGGAAGTGGCCGGCAAGGTCGAAGGCAAGAACCGGGCCAAAGCCCTTAAACTGGCCAAACAAGCGCGCCGCGAGCGCGAACTGGCCAGGACCACTGACAGCTATCGGGGTATCGTAAACTACGACCACTGGAAACTGCGTGCCGAAGTCGAGCAAACGGAAGAAATGCTCAATGCCAGAAGTCTCGTCTACGGCGGCGATCAGGCTTTCGAGCAAGGCAATCTTCCCAAGGCCAGCGATGCCTATCGAGAAGGCTCGGTGGCTTGGATACGCGTGCTCGCCAAGTTCCCGCAACTTATCCCCGACCGCGACACCGTCGAACACGTCGAACACGTCATCACCCAGTATCAGAAAACCCTCGATCAACGCGACGAACTGTTCCCGGCCGATTTCGCCCTCTCCCATTTCGTACAGATCCAAGTGGCCGATGCGCACGAAACCGTTGCCGCCCGCGACTTTGCCAAGAAAGCCAAAGCTGCCCTGGCCCAGGGCGATCTGGTTTCGGCCCGAGCGGCCCTGCGCAACTCGTTGGACAACTGGCGAAAGGTGATGGCCGCCGTTCCCAGCCTGAGATTGCTCTCCGACCGCAAAACGGCCCAGGAGATCACCGACCTCACGCGCCAGTACGCCGCCGTCTTGAAGAAGACCAAGCAGCCCTTCCCCGACAATTTCCCCTTGCAGCAATTCATCTGGGTTCAAGTCGAACACGACCCGCAAACCCAAGCCGCCCGCAAGGCCATCGATAAGGCCGGCGCCATATTGGACAAAAAAGATGCGTCCAAAGAAGATCTGGCCGCCGCCGCTAAAGACTTCGAGCAAAGCCTGGCCGACTGGCGAAAGGTGCTCGACAAATACCCCAGCGCCATCGCCGACAAAAACATCGCCGACGAACTGCTGATGACCATCGACCGCTACAAGCAGATCCTCAAAAAGCAGGACAAGAAGCTGCCCGAGAAATTTATCCTGCAAGACGTTGTAGATCGATACGCCAAAAAGTAGGGTGCGTGCTTGCACGCACCGATAATGCCGTCATTTTGTTAGCCGAGCCGCTCGCGGCCGTTGCAAGCTGCTTGATTCAGCACAATTGTTAGCGGCGGGGCTTGTCCCCGCGCGCCTACACGCCCAGCGCCGACCTTGATCCGCAAACGTGGCAAGGATAGTCAACTAACCCGGATTATTCATGAATCAGTGTTTTCGCTTGAAATACTAACCCGAAGCGCAAGCGAGGGCCGGTAAACACGGAAAAACGTCGCGCTCCCCTCGCTTGCGCTTCGGGTTAGTATGGCTCATGAATAATCCGGGCTACGCCCATTGTTGCCATAAACCCCGCATTTCCACCCTCGAATACCTTACCCATCTGGGCACGCTGCCCGACATTCGAGCATCCCGAAATTCAAGCCTTCTGCATAGAATTGACAACCGCTGAAGTAGTATGGTATATACTGGCTGGAGAACTAGTGTATTTTTCTGGGGGTACTTAGCCCGTGTTAGGAGAAGGATTATGAACCGCTGTACTATTCTACTGCTCGTACTGTTTTGCCTGGGCATGACCTGCTTGAGCCCGCAGCCGGCCGATGCGGACACGGGGCGGATTATTATTTATCGCGTTCCCCGCACATACGTCTGGCCGCCCATGCCGCGTCCGCCACGTCCGATTTACAATTGGCAGCAGACGCAGGTGCAGAACCAAACGCAGGCCAACTCGGGTAACACCAACATCAACTCGCCCACGTCGAACGTCAATTCCAACAATACCACCAACAACACGCTGCTGAACCAGAATTCGGGCACGCAGATTTCCATCAACGGCAACTTCGCACCCAGCCCCACGCAGTTTATGGCCGCGGGAAAAAGTTTCAGCTTCAACGAGCCGCGTCAAAACGGCGTGATTGCCTGGAACGGGAAGGAAGAGATTCTCATCCTTTCCACCGACGAGAACAGCAACGTCGCCGGCGGCGGTGCGGCACTGAGCGTGCTGCCCTTGCCCGGCAAGCCGATTTCCATTCTGCCGGCCTCGACCAAGGCCTTCGACGATGCCACGGCGCTGATTAAACGCAAGCTCAGCCTCGTCGCCAAGGGCCGCATGATGCTCGAAGCCAAGATCGGCACGCATAACATCTTTGTCTGGAAGCTCGACAGCCCGGACGATTTTGCCAATCAGGTCCGCGCCTATATCAAAGAGAAGTACGACGGCCAGGCCGACGCGCTGGTTACCGACGATGCCGAAAAGGTTATCAAGCACTACTTCGCGCAAGGGTTCCGCTATTTTGCTTTCGATCTGGCCTTCATGACCGAAAAGCCCGAGACCAAAGTGGCCATCGCCTATCGCTTCGAGTCGCCCTACGTCTACTATCCGTTGGTCGTCAGCCAGATCGGCGGCACGGGCAAGACCCGCGTAACGCTGGCCGTTTTCACGCCTTCGATGTTGCACCACTTCAAAGGCCTGCGTCATGAGGAGATCAAGGTTTTCGGCGACAAGTCGGTGGATATGACGGCCGCTGAACTCAAGCCCATCGACGCGGAGATGGCCAAACTGATGGGCTCGGGGCAGTTCAAGGGCCGCATTTTCGAGATTTCCGGCCAGATCAATGCCTTTAAGGGCGACGTGATGGCTTGGTAGTTTTAGCCCATAGCACATGATGTCCACGCACAAAACCGCAGAGCCGGTGGTTTAATATTAAAGTTAGGAGCACCACATGAACCGCATCGCATTGCGTCTGCTGGCCGTTGCCCTGTTATGCCTGGCTTGCGCGCCGGCCGCTGGACAACGCATCTATCTTCTCTCGGTAGGCGACACTTCAGAGAAGAGCGGGCTCTCGTTTTCGACCGGGCCCGATTTGCAGTACATCTTCGACGCCTTTTACGCCAACGTGCCGGGCGATCAATTGGTGATGTTCAACAATCCCATGGCCGACTTCGCCGACGGGTCCAGTCGAGATTTGCAGAACCCATGGCTAGGCCCGGACGTCCGTTCGGATCTGGTGGACATGAAGAAGAAGATACTTACGGCCCTCGACAATTGCCCGGCCGGTAGAAACGATGCGATAGTCGTTTTTTTTACGGGCCATGGGGCCTATGACGACAACGGGCATTTTCTCATGATGCCCGACAGCAAGAACCGGCTCTATCGCAAAACGATTCTGCAGCGCATGGCGCGGAAGAATCCGCGGCTGGCCGTG
>CAZISU010000700.1:0-4239 GCA_964541935.1 uncultured Planctomycetaceae bacterium
CCGAGGGTAAATATCGGGAAGTAATTACTGTACGAGGTCTAAGTCGCGTTGAACCGGGGACACTCTTGAATAGCTGTCAACACCTAACCCAGCGCGAATAGGCCGTTGAGATACCGCGTCGACAACTCCGGCAATCGCGTTGGCTGCATCGTCGTGACCTCCGGGCGGATGATCTACGGAGTCGCGTGAACCGGAACGAACACGACGTTCAAGGTTAGAAAGTTGATCGATCAGTTTTTCGTTGTCGAGTAATTCGACCTCAGCAGCGTTCAAGCGAGGGAGTAATTCAAGGTAAAGCTGACTCTTCGGCTTGGTTACCTTGTTCCTGGCTTGACTGCCCTCTTTCCAGACGTTAGAGGTAGCCCGCCGGTATTTGATACCGTGATTCTCAAAGGAACATTTCGACCATTCGGCGGCGTATGCGTCACCTATTGCTCGGTCGCAACCGTAGCGGCGAATTGTCTGACACATGCGACCAACGACCTCATAAGGATCGTGAGGGGCTGCATAAGTTTCTAGAAAATCGATGACGATGAGACGGCCTACTTTGTGACCGATTGCAAGGGCCGCGTCATCGGATCTTCCGCCGCTCACGTCTGCAAAAGCAGAGTATTTAATGTCAGACCGGGGGCCTATCTCGGTTCGACCAGGCACGACTAGCGATTCAACAAGTGAACGAGGAACGAAGTTGTCAACGTCTTCGCGGAACAGTCCAGGCCGTACACAATACTCAACGTTTGCGGCTACAGGGTCTTCTCCAATCGCTCGCTGAACGATCTTCGCGGACAGTGTTGGATTCATCGTCAACGAAGGTCCGTTCCACACTAGTACAGAGCCGGTATCGTTGCCGTAATGTTTTTTCCAAGTTGTGTAGAAATAGCCCCGCGCGGCATAAGGCGAACCGACACACAGCAAGCGCCCGTTGGTGCTGGCGAGGGATGGCCGTAATGCTCGGATGAGTTCGGTGCAAGATATTTTTGACTCTTCCGATGTTTGAAAAAATGCGACTTCATCGACGATTGCCGCTATCACACTAAAGCCCCTGCAAGCGTTAGGACTACCTGTAATGATAGAAAGTTCAACGCCGTTCCGTAGCTTAAATGAATCCTTCCGCGTCTCTACTAGCTCTTGTTGAAGCAAGGGCGTCGATTCAAAAACACCTTTGAGGTAACTGTGGATAATGCGGGATTGAAAACGTGTAGGCGATAGAATCGCTACCATACCAATCTCGCCAGGGCTGAGGTTTTTTTCCTTGCCGCTGAGAATAGCTTCGAAGGCCCCGACAAGCGCGATCATCTTACTCTTGCCACCGCGTCTACCGCACAAGACTAAAGACTCATCGAACCCTTCTGAGGAAAAGCTGCCGGGGTCTCTGCCGGTACATTGCTGTATCAAGTCCGCGTCGTTATCGTCGCAGGGCAGGCCGTATAGTAGCCGTAGAAATGCCAACCACTTACTCCAAGACTCTAAACTACCGTCGGGCTCGCCTGTAACGTATGTTCTGAAAAGCCTATCGTCGCGTATCGCATCTATAATGTTCATTCGCTAGATCCTCCCGCAAGGTACGTGTCGAGTGTCAACTGAGGCTTTTCGTCTAGTCCGAGTTGAGACAATGCGCGGTCTCGTTCTGCCGATGCTCGGGCAATTTCCCGCGAGAAGTTCAACCGGTCGGCAGGCTTCAACGAATCGCCTTCGAGCCTAAGCCATCGTTGTGCTAGCATTCCGTGACGTTCCCATTTGACCGCTGTGTTGATGTACGAAGCGTCGGTGATACCGATCTCGCCTTTGACTGCAAGCACCCCGTCTTCTACGGTTCGACGAAACGTATTCAACCTCACTTCGATGTACTTGCAGCCCGGCGGTAGCTGTCCGGCGTGAAGTCCGTGCCGAATACCGTTTCTGTTCTTACGAGGAGCGCCCGACCGGCCCTTGACCCCGCAAAAGCGTTTTTTCATGACTGTTTCGCTTGTGTCGGCCCCCGATGCTTTCGGGGTAGTTTTGCTCGCCGGGGCCGGTTTCGACGCTACAGAGGGCCGTTTCGAGCCCTTAGCAGCGGTTTTAGCCTTGCGGGTGCTGTTCCTAGTAGTTTTAGTCATAAGGGTTCTGTCCTAATGAGGGGATACGGTTCTGTATACGTAGGGCTAAAAGTAGCTTCTACCCTTGTTTTATAGGGGTATGCGGTACATTATCAATGTGCTTCACTACACCTGTTTTGGGTGTAGCGTCTATTTTGTCATGTTCTAATAGGGGGTTCGGTAATAGCGTATATTTATGTGTAATAACACAATCCGAAAATAAGTAACACGACACGAATACTCAAACGGGGGCGCAGGGGGGCGCAACTTCCGGGGTAAAAAATATTTACGGGGCATCGAATCGCAGCTTCTGTTAGTAGTTATAAAAAACACATCTGTCACCTTTATGAACTCTTGTTTGATATAAACGCGATAAGATTATTCAAACAACGGCGACCGAAACATTTCACACGACGAACACGACCGTGACGAGGAAGACATACTTCGCCCCGCACATATCGCTCAAGAAATTCGTTATCGATAATAACCGTCTTTTTACCTAGCCGTGAAAATGCTTCGACGGCTGCGACGGACGGCGGTAAACTAGGGTCTTGAAAATACTCGGTGATCGCTTTTTTATCTTTCGCGTTCATTGTCCGACTCCTAGTTCATAACCTGCTGCCGACTGTGCATCTTCCTTAGACTCGAATACTTCGCGTGAATAACGAGGGCCGTCGGTATCAGCAATTACCCACCCAAAGCAATCGTCAGGACGGGGAACAATTGTTATAGTTTCGCCCCCCCACATCCTCCAAAAATTGCCCTTCTTCGAACGTATCCACTCCGAAGCCTTTTCGAACTCTGCCCATTCCTCGGCAGCATATTCGATAAGCCGGTCTTCTTCTGATTGTCTCTTGACCTTCTTCTTGCAGATTTTCTTTTTACGAGGGGATTTCATTTTTGCTTCTCCGATACGTTAGAAAATACTTTCTGTAATTTTGCGACCCGTGAGGCCCTTGCGACCCGGAACCCGAAGGAAACATCAAAACGGGTCGCAGGGTTGCAAGGGTAGCAAAACCGCACGATAAAATTTCTAGCCGGTTACTTGCCTTCTTTTTTGATATGCCAAACTTTTTCCTTTTTGTTTCCGCTGCCCCGCGTAGTTTGCTCAGCAACAATACCGATTTGTCGGAGATTAGGAGCAACACGCCGGATGATAGCACTCAATACTCGCGGGTTCTTCGGCCAGCCTTCACGACCGGTTTTTTGCTGGCACAAGGCACGACTGCGAACCCCATGTCGTGAAGCCGCAAAGCTTCGTTCTTGATTGCAAGTATGTGACAGGTATTTTTATCTTGTTTAGGCATCAGGCGAAGTAATCCTTTTGAGTTGTTGCTATTGTCTTGCGTCGTCGTCGACGTGTCGGATTGGCCGTCGGCTTCGTTGATCGTGAATCCTCGAACCGCTTTATCTCTGTGAGATAAATTCTGTAGCGAGGTCGGCCTTTCGGGTTCATAGCTAGGTTGATTGCTCGAAGTTCTCCACTGCGAATCAATTGAAGAACCTTGTCGCAATGCACGCCCCAACGTCTTGCTAGCGTCGGAGGTGTAATTGTTTCGTCAGCCATTTTGCTCGCTCTCTTGTAATAACGTTTAAGGTCTCGTTTGCCCCCGGTGCGAACAATTTAACACTGCCCTGAACCCGAATAACGTTCGCCACGAACTTTACCGACTGCGCGCATAGAAAAACCCCCGTAAACCCAAAGCTTACGAGGGCAAATATTTTTAAGAAAAAACGTTTGAGGTAACGTTACCTTAGTCTCTTAGCGAGTCATCCCGCCATAATGCTGCCAGTTCCGTGTACAGATATGCAAAAGGCCGTCCTACCTTAATGCGGCGTGTAAGCTTTTTCTTATGCCTTGCATCCGTGAGATACTTCTTGTTATAGATCGGCCAATCTTCATTATCTACCAGATACGTAGACGTCAGAATCGCACCATTAGGTTTCCGGCATTCCCGAAACTCAGCGGGTACATCTTCCGATGCAACCTTTGCCTCATTAGGTAACTCGGATAACAGTTTGGTGGCCTTGTTATCAAGTTGCTTGGCTTCCGGGCTGTTATCCTTGGTGGTTTTGCACCACCACTCGGCAAGACCTTTTCCTGGGTCTAGTATGAATTGTCCAGGGGTAAAAAAATCTTCACAGATCAGACTTACACGGCCAG
>CAZISU010000701.1:0-4230 GCA_964541935.1 uncultured Planctomycetaceae bacterium
GCTCGATACCCTTGCGGGGCACTACCCGCGTGGGTTGCAGGAACATGATGTCGTCGGGCTCGATGCCGATTTGCTCGCGGAACTCCGCGCGTTGCGATTCCATGTCCTGGGGCGGATTTTCGAAATCCAGAACGTTGGGCACCAACTCCGACGTGGCCCCTTTGCGTCTGGCCAGGTCGTGTTGGGCGAGTGAATTGATGGTCACGTGTTGCACCGAATGCAGCACCGGCGGGAAGGCCATGGTGAGAAAATCGTTGACCGCGTTGACCGAAAAACGCGTTCGTTCCCAATAGAAATCGTGGTGGTGGGCGATGGTGGGGAAATCCGTCTCGGCGATAAAGTGCGTCAACGCCACGCCCAAGGGGATGTGCATGGGCAGGCACAGGGCGTTTTCGACCACCAGGATGTCGATGCCGAACTTATCGACGAAATCGTAGATCGTCTGCTTCAGAAAATCGGCCATTTCCAGGATCTTGGCCGTCAGCTCGGGAGTACGCCGCTGGGTGCCGAAGGCGTGCTCGTTGATCCAGACGTTGGTCTTGTCGTAGAAATAGGCCTCGGGCACCATCATGCTGAAGCCCGGATCACGGTCGAGCTTGCCGGCGTACCAATGGCTCACATGTTGGTGATCCCAGAGAATTTGGGCCCATTTGGCACTCTCCAACGAGACGCCGTCGGTGCCGGAAAACCGAGTGGAAACAAAGCCGATGTTGCTGGACACGGGAATTGATGCTCGTAACTAGTGAAAAAGTTTATCTCTCCATAATACAACCATCTAGCTGTCGAAGTTCACTTAAAACTAAATCTGGAACAATTTTCGACACCCGTGGGTCGTCCTCTCGCAGCCGCAGGCTACGTTGATCACCGGCAAAAAGGGCCGTGCGAAACCCAACCTGTTTGGCGGGCAAAATGTCGTTGAGCATGTCATTTCCCACAAAAACAACATTTTCCGGCTCGATCCGCTCGCGTCGCAGTGCTTCGGCCGCCATGAGGTAAAGTTTTCTGCCCGGCTTACCCCAGACGTGCTGGTAGGAATAAAATTGCATGCCGGGCTCGAAGCCCAACTCCTCCGCCTGCTTGCCCAACAGGGCCGGGAACAGCTCACGCGTATAGAACTGTGCATTGCTAATAATTCCCAGCCGCAGCCCCCCACCATGCAACGTGGCCAGGCAATCTTCAACTCCCGGCATGGGCCAGACCGGATTCGCGCGAGATTCGTACTCGACGGCCAAGCGGCGGACGTCCGGCTCGGATTGTTGGATGTCCAGAAGCCCCTGACGCTGCAATCCACTTATTACACGCAACCACACGGCAATGATATCGACTTCCGGATACTCGACCCCCTGGCTACGCGATTGCTCGTGAAACGCTTCGATAGTGGCAAAAAACGACTCCATGCCAACCTGGGCCGCTTCGTTCAGAGCTGCGTCATCGCCCGCACTCGCAAGCCCCACGGCCACAAATGCCTCGGCCAGGGCCGTCTCGCAGGCCGCCTCGCGTAAAACGCCCACATCCCCGCTACCGCTTACAAACAACGTGCCGTAGATGTCGAACAATACCGCCCGAACCGACTCCAGCTTGGGCAGTATGGGCACGACCTCGGTTGCGATTGGCGTCAGCGGCTCGAAGCGATCGTGAAAGATGCGGCTGCACGTGTTCGACATAATCACAACTCGAGGTAAGGCGAGTCTTACCGCTCGCGGTATGTGATCCGCCCTTTGGTGAGGTCGTAAGGCGAGAGCTCGACGCGAACTTTGTCACCCGGCACGATGCGGATGAAGTGTTTTCGCATTTTCCCGGCCACATGAGCGATGACCAAATGGCCGCCGTCAATCTGTACGCGGAAGCGCGTATTGGCCAAGGCCTCGGTTACAGTCCCCTCAACTTCGAGGGCTTCTTCTTTCTTCGTCATTCTTAACTCCAGTAACGAACAGCAAAATCCAACAAGCCTACCATCTTACCATATCCAGCCCACCCGTCCAGAGCGGCGGTAAGATGTCTTGTGTATGACGGTGATTATGCCCGCCCGGAGGTGCATTTGGGGTTAACGTCGCAGAGGTCCGCATGTTCGTTGGTGATATTTCATTTTTTCAGAAAACACTAACCCGAAGCGCAAGCGAAGGGAGACGCGGCATTAACTCCGGCTCCCGCCCTTCGCTTGCGCTTCGGGTTAGTGTTTTCACTTTGCTCAAATTCCCCCCGCGACGCCCATACTGGGCGTGCCGCATAAAAAAATGACGAGCCTAAAAAAGTGTTTGCATCGGTCACCACGCTGCTGTAGAATCCGGATATCTTTTCATGGCTGGCTTCAGCCGAAACCGCGGATCAAATTTGAGAGGAGGCGCTCATGTCTGGTCGAAGCAGTTTAATTTTCGCAGTGGTGTTGGCCGTGTCTTTGGTCGGTTTATGGGGTTGCGGATCCGACGAGACCTCGACTAATCGCAATGTTCTGGTCAAGGGCAACAACCAGTTCGCATTCGATCTCTACGGCCAGCTGCGAGAAGAGGGCCCCCAAAAAAACACCTTCTTTTCGCCCGTAAGCATCTCCATAGCCATGTCGATGGTGCAGGCCGGGGCACGTGGCAGCACTGCCGATGAAATTGCTCAAGCTATGCACTTCACGCTGCCTCAGTCAGAGTTGCATCCTGCCTGCCGCTCGCTGTTGAAAATCTCCCAAGCCCAAGACATTTGTGAATTAGATGTCACCAACCAACTTTGGGCTCATCAGGACTACAAGTTTCTCGACAGTTTTCTTAACATCACAAACAACCAATACGGCGCAAAGTGTGGGCTGGTAGACTTCGTCAGCGATCGTGATGGGGCCATGCGGAAAATCAATTCTAGAATTGAAAACCAGACCCGCGGGCGGATTGGCAACCAGATAAAACCGTACATGCTCGATGGAACCACGCGGTTAGTTCTGGTCAATACCATCTATTTCAAAGCCCAATGGTCTGAACCTTTCCTGGAGCAGGATACAAGTTCCGCCCCTTTTTATTCCGAGGAAGGCGAGAGTCACGTCAAATTGATGTCAATGCTGGACCATAGTTGCAAATATGCTGAAATCGATGGCATGGACATGCAAGTTTTGGAAAAACCGTACGATGAGTCTTTCGATTTATCCATGATGATTCTGTTGCCCAAGCGCGAACCGGGCTCGCTTGCCCGTCTGGAAGCCATCTTGACAGAGGAGAAGCTTGCTGTCTATTCCAAGCAACTGAGAAGCTGTGAAGTCAAAATCGCTCTTCCCAAGTTCCGTTTGGAATCGAATTACTCTTTAGAAAAACCATTGTCGCATTTGGGCATCCGCTCGGCGTTCGATCGTGGAGCCGATTTATCGGGCATGGATGGCAGTCACAATCTGTTCTTGCAATTCGCAATTCATAAGACATTTATTAGTGTCGATGAACAAGGAACCGAAGCCGCCGCAGCCACGGTAATAGGAGTTGGAATGGGCGGGCCACCGCCCAAGCCGGTGTCGGCCGAATTCCGCGCCGACCACCCCTTCATCTTCCTCATCCGCGACAACCGCACCGGCAGCATCCTCTTCCTGGGCCGCTTTTGCGGGCCGTAAGGGAATTCGGATGTGTGGCACGCTCAGAACGAAGTGATGGGCGTGATTTAGTCATTGCGGCCAGCCAGTTATAAGCTTTCACCCCAGCCATCACCCCCTCACGCCCATGCTGGGCGTGCCGCACATTCTTCACAAAAAGCACACCACAAACTAAAAAAGTGTTTGCATCGGTCACCACGCTGCTGTAGAATCCGGATATCTTATCACGGCTGGCTTCAGCCGAAACCGCGGATCAAATTTGAGAGGAGGCGCTCATGTCTGGTCGTTGTATTTGTTTTTGTGTCTTGGTGATGGTGGGATGTTTGGGGGCAAGTTGGGCCTGCGGGGCCGATGAGGGGGCCGATAAAAAATCGCCCAAGCCGACCCAGACGGTGGCAAAACAGTTTACGGGGCTGGAAATTCTCAAGCGTCCGCCGGCCCTGAAGAAGGGCGAAACCATCTCGCCCGAGGCTGCTATCCGCCGTGCCTTGGAAACTCGCGTGCGGGCCGAGTTCGTCGAGGCTCCTTTGTACGAAGTCTGCCAAACGATTGAGAAGCAACTGGGTATCCCCGTTCTTCTGGATCGAGCCGCCCTGGGCGATGAAGGCCTCGACCCCGATACCCCCATGTCGTGCGCAATGAACGACGTGCGGCTGCGTTCCTGCTTGGATCTCATG
>CAZISU010000702.1:0-4228 GCA_964541935.1 uncultured Planctomycetaceae bacterium
GTTCGGATGGCCGATGACTACAACACGCTCACGTTTTACCACAACGGTTCATACCTTGGAGCATCGGTAGAAGTACCCGAGGAATTGGAAAAGCCAAAGTCGCTTTGGCAAAGACTCTTCAGTGGGAAGAAAAAATGGAAAATTATCATCGGCGACCAGCGCTATGGAGATGTGTTATTGCAGTCTCCGTTTGGTAATAAAGAGCAATTGTTCTTTCGTATGCACAGCGGAATCGAGCTTCCAATCAGCACCAGCTATGGTTGCAACATTGCGTGCGATGGCGGAGTGCCCGTGGCTCCTTTTTCCGGGTGGCTAACCAGTCTACTGACATGGAAAAGGTCCATACAAAAACGCGGCGACATGATAATACCCTTGAATACTCCAAGGTATTGCGACTCCGAATGTTACGCCGATATCGAGCGCATGCATTTTCTCCTGAACATTATGTTTCGCTCATCCTATCTAACTTTGTCGTTCAGTGACTCGGATGGCTAAGCAGATTAACGGAAAAATACACTAAGGCCAGGTCTCGCACGGAAACCTCGAATTGCCCGGCTATGCAACTCGCGCGACGACTCGAAAAAACCGCCGCATTCGTTTCGCTTCGCGCAGTCTTGGCATTCGTCCGTATAAACGTTCTTCCAGTCCGAAATGCTCCGCGCGGCAACCTCCCGCAACAACGGATCCAAGACGCAAAGCTGTTCGTTGAAAATTGAAACCGCGATTCCGTGCCGCCGCAACTCGCCGACCGCTGCCGCGAGTTGCGTCTGATAGTCGGCCGGGTCGACCCACAGTCGCTCGAAGTTTCTCCGCGCCAGACCCATTGGCTCCATGCCCATCAGGGCCACATGTTCGGCGAAGGGCAAATTTCGCGTGATGAATCTTGCCAGATCGGCCAAACGCTCGAAGTTCGGCCGCATCATCACTACGCGGATCTCCACCCGCTGCCCACAACGCCGCAGGTTCATGATCCCCCGTATCGTCTCATCGAAAGCACCGCGGGCGCCCACCATGCGGTCGTGCTCGTGTGCCAAATCGCTATAGACGGGCACGCCGAAAATCAGATCGTGGTGGTCGAGTGTCGCCATCTCGCGAGCGAAGCCCAGGTAGTTGAACATGCGGCCGTTGGTCAAAACCTGCACGGCCGTCTGCGGCAAGCACTCGCCGCACGTCCTAATAATTCGCAACAACCCCTCGGGCACCATCGTCGGCTCACCGCCACTGATGCCCAACGCGGCCGTTTCTCGGCTCATCAGACGAATCGCGTCTAAGCACACGTTAATCCAGTCGCAGTTATCCCCGTTGCTATCATCTCCGCCGCACGGGGGTTGCGGACACATGATACAGCGGCAATTGCATCTCTCGGTCGCAATAATCGTGTTGTGCGACGAACGTCGGCGGTAGAGCACGCTGATCGTTCCCCGTGGCGGGTTTAGATAGACGATATCCCCTTCGCCCAGATGTGCCATTTCCGCGGACAAAGGAAAAAACAGAGGCCGATCCGCTGCAATGCGGACGTCGCTTTCACGTTCGGCAATGAGCAGGCAAGCACCTGATTCCTTTACGAGGTTCGCGGCGAATTCTTCGCTGCATACAACCAGCACCTCGGGTTCCCGCTCGACTGGCCGTCGGTTCACATCTCTCGTCACCCGAGCCACGAACGGTTCGCAATCGTATCGCACGGCCGTTTGTTCGAACAGTTTCACCATGTGAATTATACCCAACTCTTCAATACTTCGGCCGCTTGTGGATCATCTTCCAGCAGGCCAATCACATGCCGAATCACGCCAGCGTTTTTGCGGCAGAAATCGCTCGTGGGTTTGAAGCCCACGATGTCGCCTTGCGTGCGATAATGACGCACCGGATCGCTGCCGCAATAGGGCTGAAACACACAGTCGGCACAGCCCGGCACGCATTCGGCCATGCTGCGTTCGACAGTTTCGACAAACCGCTCGTCCAACATGATATCCGCGTGCGAGTCGCGCAAAACGCTGCCCATGCGAAACCGCCGGTCGCCCATCTCCGCCAGCATGCGCCCCTCGTCCGAGCAGTAAACATCGCCGTCGTAGTTGAAAACGATGCCCGCGATGCCGATCCCGGCCGGCGATTGCAAATCGACAAAACCCGTGGCATAGGGCGAAAGGATTTTGCGCACGATCAGTTCGGTAAACTCCTCGCGAAAATCCACGCCTCCGGCCGACAACTCCAAAATGTAATCGAGCGTATCGCGGTAGAATTCCAACCACTGCTCGGCCGTATAGGAGAACGAACCTGTGTTGGTGTTGCTACCTGCATATCCATAAGGGTTAATCATGCGCAGAAAAATCGACGAGAATCCACGCTGTAAATACTCGTCCACAATCTCTCGCCCGCGCCGCAGGCTGGGACGCGTGGTGGTCATTAGCGCCGCAACGCTATGCGGGCCCAAGGCATCTCGGACAGCCTCGATTCCCCTTACAGCCTCATCGTAACTGTCACCCTTGACACAAGGGCGGTTGGCGTTGTGCAGATCTCGTGGACCATCCAGCGAAGTTGAAATATCCACGCCGTGATCCGCACAGAAACTCAAAACCTCGTTTGAAATGGTCGACAGATTCGTGGTCAGCACAAAGGCCACGTCGCGTTGTTCTTGGCAATTACGCTCCTCGACCAGTTCCACGATATAGCGAACAATATCGAATTTTAAAAGCGATTCCCCGCCCTGGAATTCGACCTTAACGTGTGGCGAAGGGCAGCGGAACATAAAGTCCACCGCCCGCCGGGCCGTCTCGCGGGTCATATCACAACCGGCCGCGTCCTCAGCCCGCCGCGAGACCTGACAGTATGTGCAACGATGATCGCAACGCAGCGTGGTCACGAACATGAAAAGGCTGGTAGAGTCGGCCAGAAAGGCCTTTTGGGTGCGATATTTGGCCGCCAAAAGATCGATGGCGACCTCCGAGCCCGCGTCGAGCAAGAAATGCCGGCTTTTCAAATCCCGGTAAACACGCGAATCGGGTGGCAGACGATGCCGCGCGAAATCATCCAGCGTGGCCCGGTCGAGCACGACGTGTTCGCCCACATAATTCGTGAGCAGATACCGCTGGTCATGCGGCCGGGTCGTCAATCGACCAAACCGCAACGGCAGCAGTGCGTATCCGTTTTCTCCCAAGCTCATGCCCCCTCGCCCTGCGTTGCGCCGCCCTGCGTTGCGTCGCCGCGCATTACATTGCTGTGCTGCCGAATGCCTTTGGGATCTTCGCGGAAATCGCCCTCGTCGCCTTCCTCGTCCAGCAGCGAGACGGCCGAAAACGCCTGTGCCATGAGTATATCACGCACCGGCCGCGTCTCCTCGGCGACCACCTCGCGCAGTTCCTGGTCGAGTACCTCGCTGCAAAACTCGCCCGCCAGAAAGTCTAAATCGCCATCCGCTCGCAAAGATATCGCCACCCGCAGCTTGCGCACGTCGTCCCCATTCGCGTCACACGGTTCGATATGAAAATGAAGCCGGTCGCCAAACTTGTAAGCGGCCTTCTTAACGGCCTGCGTGCGATAAATTCTAGTGTCGAATTCTATCGTTTTCTGCACATCCGTCCCCATGGTCATTCTTTCTTCTCATCACCCGTTGACTCGCTGTGCTGCTCCTTTGTCTTCGTGGGAACCTTCACGCGAGTTTTGCCACATGTAGAAACCGTTTCGACATTTTCGAAGCAGAAAATCGATTCCGCTGCCAGCCGTTTGTTACCGTAGCGGTTCTGGAACATGTATTGTTCCCCGTTCTCTTCCTTATAAATCTTGCCCCGCAACACCGAACCGTCGCGCAGCGTAACCAAGCAATAGCTGGCCTCCTTCGCGTCCCATTTGTCTGTCGGGTCGCCCAGGTGAATTAATTTTGAAACACGACTCTTCGGCAGCGAGCGTTTTTGGATCCCGTCGATCAGTGTGATTGTCGACTCGTTCTCCACAGCGTCGGTTCGGAGTTCGTTACCGTTCACGAATATCACGATACAACGCCCCGTCGATAGCTTTGCAAGATCGATTGCCAGCGGCGCCTGCAACGTAGAGATAATCTCTCGCTTGTCGACTTCGACACTGATACACTTGCAAACCACTGCCACGCGGTCTTTGTTTGTTGTGGTTCGCCCTACCAGACGCGAACCGTCACGGAGCTTGATGATTTTATCACCCCTCTTCACAACCGCAATGGTTTCTCGCGCGTTGGGCTGTTTTAGCACGGTCTTAGCGGGCG
>CAZISU010000703.1:0-4228 GCA_964541935.1 uncultured Planctomycetaceae bacterium
CAGCCCCGACGGCAAGCAGTTGGCAGCCCTGTCTCGGCATAACGCACGGCGTTTCAACTCACTTTTGATCGACAGCAACGACGAGGGCAAGACTTGGAGCAAGCCGGTCGAGTTGCCGGCCGCCCTGACCGGCGACCGCCATATGGGCCGCTATGCCGAGGACGGACGGCTGGTGCTATGCTTCCGCGACACGACACTGGCCAGCCCCACCTATGGTGATTTTGTGGCATGGGTCGGCACTTACGACGACATCGTCAACTTGCGAGAAGGACAGTATCGCGTGCGACTGTTGCGGAGCCCGACGAAACGCGACCTGGGCTATCCGGGCGTGGAACTGTTGCCCGACGGCACCTTTGTGGCCACGACCTACGCGGTTTTGGCCGCAGGCGAGAAGAACTCGGTCGTGAGCGTGCGTTTCAAGTTATCTGAGATCGACGAGCAGGCGGCCCTGCTGCCGGCCGAGACGGATCTGTTTGTCTCGGGAAAGGGCGGCTACGACACATATCGCATTCCCTCGCTGGTTGTGACCGGCAAGGGCAGCGTGTTGGCTTTCTGCGAGGGCCGTAAGGCGAGCCGCAGCGACACGGGCGACATCGACATGCTCGTGCGTCGCAGCAGCGACGGCGGGCGGACGTTTTCCCAACAACAGATCGTTTGGGACGACGGGCCGAACACGTGTGGAAATCCTTGTCCCGTGGTCGACCGCAAGACGGGCGCGATTTGGCTGCTGATGACGCATAACCTGGGCCAAGATCGAGAATCTCAGATCAAAGCCAGGACCAGCAAGGGTACGCGAACCGTATGGGTTTCTAAGAGCACGGACGACGGCCGCATGTGGTCGCAGCCGCAGGATATCACCGCTACGACGAAGAAGCCGGGCTGGACCTGGTACGCAACCGGGCCCGGGGCGGGGATTCAGCTCAGCGACGGACGTCTGGTTATTCCCTGCGACCATATGGTGGCCGATAGCGAGCAGTATAACTCGCACGTTATCTATAGTGACGATCACGGCAAGAGTTGGCATTTGGGCGGCACGGCCAGTCCGGCGGTCAACGAGTGCGAGGTGGTTGAGCTGTCCGACGGGCGGTTGATGCTGAACATGCGGAACTACAACCGTAGCGTCCACACGCGTGCCATCGCCACCAGCACGGATCGGGGTATGACGTGGTCCAAGGTAACCCACGACCCGTCGTTGGTCGAGCCTATTTGCCAGGCCAGTTTTCGTCGCCATTCGACGGCCGACTCGGGTGGAAAGAACCGTCTGCTGTTTTCCAACCCGGCCGAGGCAAAGAAACGTAAGGAGATGACCGTGCGTCTGAGCCTGGACGAGGCCCAGAGCTGGCCGCTGGGGCGAGTGCTATACGCTGGGCCGGCGGCCTATTCCTGTCTGGCGGTATTGCCGGACGGGCAGATCTTGTGCCTTTACGAACGCGGGTTGAAGAATCCTTATGAAAAGATCACACTGGCACGCTTCGGGCTGGAATGGTTGAAAAAGTAGAATTGAGTTGGCAGAAGAAGTTGCTGTAAGTCCATCCGCTTGTGTATGGTATGATGATCTTTTCCGCGGAAGCTTGCGAGATGGACTGGACGATTCTGACAATTTATTTGCTTCAAGGCCTTTTGTTGGGTTTGCAAGGAGGGTTTGCGCCCGGGCCGTTTACCACGCTGATTATCTCCGAGTCGCTTGCGCACGGCCGAAGTGCCGGGCTGAAATGCTCCTTGGCGCCGCTGATTTCCGACCCACCGGTTATCCTGCTGAGCCTGACGGTCCTGCATCGGTTTTCCGGCGCCGATACGATCCTCGGCAGCATCTCACTGCTGGGGGCGGTGCTGCTGTGCTGGGTGGCTTGGAAGTGTTTCAACGTGCGGGCGGAGCAGTTCGAAAAGCCCAGCGAATCGGCCATGTCGCTTTCCAAGGCAGTGGGCGTGAATCTGTTAAATCCCAACCCATACATATACTGGATGACGATTCTGGGGCCGCTTTGCCTGGCAGCCGCCCGCAAAGACGGGATAGCTTGCGCCGTGCTCTTCATCGCGGCATTCTACGTGGCCATGCTGAGTTGCAAAATGTCGCTGGCCATCGTGGCCGGCGGCGCGCGGCACCGGCTCAACAGTCGCTGGCTGGTGATCGTGAATCACTTGCTGGGGCTGGTAATGCTGGCGTTTGTGGTGCGTTTTGCATGGTCGGGGGTGACCATGCTGTGGGGTTGAGTAAACGCAGTAATCGGAAAACGCGGGGACAAGCCCCGCCGCTAACAGTCTGTCGGACTTTCGTCTGGCGTATTTTATTAAAATCATTACAATTCAGGCATGCGTGCTAACATACGTCAAGTCAATTGTGACCAGCCGATGCTGCTAACATTTATGCTAAGCTCTATTAAGTGGCTGAAGTATTACGATTTCGCAACGGTTAAGCCCATGCCAGCAAATTTTACCAAAACAGCGATCACCGGGTGCCACTGGCTACTTGCCAGGGCGGGTCTTCTCGGGCGTCTCGCTCCCCGCGTGGCTGCGATCCTCCTGGCTCCCCTTCTCTGCCTGTCGATTTTCGTCTTGGAGCTTGGGGCTCAGGAAAATCCACCGAACGCCGAGCCGGCCGAAAACGCTGCCGAAAATGCCGTCGAGAAGGCTGCCGACACAAAAATACAAAAAACCGTTGCGGACAACAGCAGGCAACAAAAAGTTATCATCGAGTTCAAGGGCCCCATCGGGCCCATGCTCGTGCAGTATTTTTACCGCAAGCTCGACGAAGCCAAGCGCATGGGCGCCGACGTGGTTGTCATCGAGATCGATAGCCCCGGTGGGGTAGTCAACGAGAGCTTCGATATTGCCCACGAGTTACATGATATAGAATGGGCCCGCACGGTCGCTTTCATACCCGATCAGGCGTTAAGTGCCGCGACCTTTGTGGCTTTGGGGTGCGACGAGATACTGATTGGGCCCGATGCCAACTTTGGCGACGCCGGCATTATTGAATTCGATAGCAATTGGCAATTTAAGTATGTGCCCGAAAAATTACGCAGCCACTATGCAGCGAAGTTGCGCACCCTGGCCGAATCGACGGGCCGGCCGCCCGCCCTGGCCGAGGCCATGGTCGACATGGATCTGACGGTCTATCGCGTCCGCAATCGCAAAACCGGCAAGATAACGTTCATGAGCGACGCCGAAATCAAATCGTCGCCCGATGCGGCCGATTTGGAAAAGCTCGAGCCGGTCTTCGCGTCGCGCGACAAACACTTCCTCGAAGTTAAAGGCGCCCGCGCCGTCGAGTTGGGGTTGGCCGATGCTACGGTTTCAACCCGCGAGGAACTGGCCCAGCGGCTCGGCTTCAAGGGCAATTTCATCGTCTTGCGGTTCTCGTTCGTCGACCGCATGATCTACATCCTCAATTACCCGGTGATCACGGGACTGTTGTTTGTTGTCGGGCTGGTGGGAATCTACATCGAGTTCTCGTCGCCGGGCATAGGCCTCGGCGGTTTGCTGGCCGCCTTGTGTTTCGGGGTTTTCTTCTGGAGCCACTTTCTGGGCGGCACGGTCGGCTGGTTGGAACTGGTGCTGTTTGCCGTCGGGGTGGCCTTCGTGGTGGTGGAAATATTCATCATCCCTGGCTTCGGCGTGCCCGGCATCAGCGGCATGTTGCTGATCCTCGTCTCGCTGGTGATGGCCTGCCAAACCACGTTGATCCCTCGCACGCCGCGGGACTGGGCAACGTTTACCGTCACGCTGCAAACCCTGTTCGTGGCCGGTGTTGTTTTTCTGGTGATCGCCTACTTCCTCAACACGCGGCTGCGCATGATCCCCGTGCTCAACGGCATCATGCTGCCCCCGCCCGACCCCGCCGGACGTATCGCCGCGGAGCGCGTGGCACAAGACGCGCCCCATGCGGATAGCGATGCGGCTGCCAGTCCTTCCATCGGCGAGCGGGGTATGGCCCTTTCGCTGCTGCGGCCCGCTGGCAAGGCCGACTTCGACGGACACCGCGTAGACGTGGTTACCGATGGGGATTTTATTGAGAAAGGCGATAAGGTCGAAATCGTGGAAATCTCGGGGAATCGCATTGTGGTGATTCCGGTGAAGTAGATTTTAGAGGGGAGAGGATAATGGAAACTTATAACGTTCGCGTTTGCAACGACAAGTTGGTGTTCTCCGCCGCGCATTTTATCTTGCTTGGCGGCGGGATTTGCGAGCCGCTGCATGGGCACGATTACCATGTGACGGTCGAGGTCCG
>CAZISU010000704.1:0-4222 GCA_964541935.1 uncultured Planctomycetaceae bacterium
TATAGTGTTCCCCATAGTTGTGGGGCTTTTAGTGCATCTGCAAGTTACGTCCTTTTAGGACTATAAACCTAATACACGCAACAACTTAAGCAAATGGTCGCCGGATCGAAACGTACTCGCCCGGCCGCCCAAATTCGGTGAGGTAGCACAATGGCACATAAAAAGGGACAAGGTTCAAGCCGAAACGGTCGCGATTCAAATGGTCAGCGACGCGGTGTTAAAAAGTATGGCGGCGAACAAGTTCGCGCCGGAAATATCCTAATCCGACAGGTAGGCAATAGGTTCCACCCCGGAAAAGGTGTCGGACAGGGCAACGACTACACTCTCTTCGCGCTGGTCGACGGATACGTCAAATTCGACCGCGGCGGACGAAGAATTAATATTGCCGACACGGCCTCCGTCTGAGCCGACGGTTCATAGTCGTAAGTGAATAGCCGGGGACAATCCGCAAAGGGTTGCCCCCGTTTTTTATTGAGTTGGATGAGATCTGAGTGAGTGAATCAAAGAATAGAAAATGGAGGGTGGGAATGAAGAATGAAGAAGCCAGAATGAAGAATGAATTTAGAATGCAAAATTAAGAACAATCTTATGTGCAAATGCATCGAATGTGGCCCAAAATTCCTTCATTCGACATTCTTAATTCCTCATTGATTCCTCATTCTGATTTCCTAATTCGACATTGCCACCCCCCAGTGTTTAATTCGCCCACTGAAATCTCCAGGCAATTTTTTGATTAACATATTACACAAAAGTCTTTGGCATGTTTGTTGACCAAGTTGAAGTTAAAGTCGTCGCCGGTCAGGGCGGAAACGGGTGCGTTAGCTTCCGGCGTGAAAAGTACGCGCCGCGCGGAGGGCCCGACGGCGGTGACGGCGGCAACGGCGGCAGCGTGATTATTGTCGCCAAAGACGGCGTCGATAGCCTTTCCGCCTTGGTGCATCGCAAGCACTGGAGGGCCAAAAACGGACGCCCCGGCGGTAGCTCCCAATGCCACGGGGCCTCGGCCGACGATCTGATTATCCGCGTGCCGCCGGGCACTATCGTGCATGACGTGGAGCACGGGTTTGTGCTCAAAGACCTTTCCCAGGTCGACGATGAATTGGTAGTGGCTCGCGGCGGGTATGGTGGCAAGGGCAACGAACGTTTCAAGTCGTCGACAAACCAAGCCCCGCGCCAGTCGACGCCCGGCGGCGAGGGCGAATCGCGTCGCGTGCGGTTCGAACTGAAAATCATCGCCGACGTGGGCCTGGTCGGAAAGCCCAACGCCGGCAAGAGCACCTTACTCAGCCGCCTCTCGCGCGCACGGCCCGAAATCGCCGCCTATCCGTTCACGACCAAGTATCCCAACTTGGGACTCGTGCAATTGGATATCGACCATTCGTTCATTATGGCCGATATCCCCGGCCTGATCGAAGGCGCGCACGCCGGCGTCGGCCTGGGGCACGAGTTCCTGCGGCATATTCAACGCGCCGGTATCCTCGTGCATCTGGTCGAGCCGGAACCGACCGACGGCACCGATCCGCTGGAAAACTACCACGCCATCCGTCAAGAACTTGAACGTTACGATCAACAGTTGGGCGAGCGGCCCGAGATCGTGGCCGTCACCAAAGCCGATTTACCCAAAGCCGAAGAGATCCGCCAAGAGTTGGACGAGTTGGTCGAGGGGCAGGTGTTTCTGATTTCGGCCGTGACGGGACTGGGCCTGAATAAACTGGTGGGGGCTATTGCCCAGGCACTTAGCGAGCAGAAATCCGGCGGCAGCGATGTTTGGTGATACAATTGTTAGCCCAGCCGCTTGCGGCGGTTGATTTGGGCAGATACTATGTCTAAGAGTTTGCATACTTTCCCACTGATGGCCGTCGATATCGGCAACGCCCGCATCAAGGTTGGGTTTATCGAGAAGCCCGACTCGACGCAAGCGGTGCGGATGTTGCCGTCGCCGCGCTGCATGTTGCCCCTTTCGGGTAGATCACTCGAGTTGGATAAGCTTACGCGCTGGATCGACCAGCAGGGGCCATCGGCCACCGCTTCAAGCGGCGGACCGCTGTGCTGGTGGATCGGCAGCGTGAATCGTCACGCGGCCACGCGGCTGATCGACTGGTTGTGTGAGAATCGTCCCGACGACGCGGTCACCTTGCTCTCCGCCGCCGACCTGCCGCTAGAGGTCGGGTTGGATCGTGCGGACATGGTGGGAATCGACCGGCTGATCGACGCCGTGGCCGCCAACCGCTTGCGCGATCCGCAGCGGCCGGCTGTTGTGGTCGATGTGGGCACGGCCATCACCGTCGATCTGATTTCGGCCCAGGGTGTGTTCATGGGCGGGGCCATCATGCCGGGTATCGCCATGGCCGCCAAGGCCCTGGACGAGTTCACCGACATGCTGCCGCTTATCGATATGTCGGAACTCAGTTCGCCGCCGCCAGCGGTGGGCACCTCGACCGAGCCGGCCATGAAAAGCGGCCTCTTCTGGGGCGCGGTGGGTGCCATCCGTCAACTTGTCGAGCGTATGAGCGAAGATTCGTCCCAGCCTGCGCAAGTCATTATTACCGGCGGCGCAGGCCCGGCGGTGGCCGAGTTGCTGGGCCGGCAGACCATGCACGTGCCCCAGTTGACGCTGGCCGGGATAGCAATTTCGGCCTGGTCGGGATCCGAGTGAGAAACTGGTTTTCGACGGGATGGACGGGATTTTACGGGATGATTTCTTGTGGAATTCCGCAATGCCTTGGTTTTGGCACGCCATATGGGCGTCCGGGGGCTGTCGGCCAGGGGGGGAGCCACTTGGCACGACCGTCGCTGGTTTGTTACACTGGTGGTCGTTCCCTCCAGCCCGAATTATTCATGAACCAGTGTTTTCGCTTGAAATACTAACCCGAAGCGCAAGCGAGGGCCGGAAAGCCAGGGAAAGCATCAAGGGCCCTCGCTTGCGCTTCGGGTTAGTATGGTTCATGAGTAATCCGGGCCAGATATCCATCCACCTTTTTCCCGCTTAGCCCCACAACCCGCCCGGGAGTCTTGCCGATGAAATCGACTGTATGCGCGTTGGTTTTGGCGATGGCGTTTGCTCTGCTGTGCATCGCGCCGAGCGTAGCCGCCGAGGATGCCAATCGGCCCAACGTGGTGGTCATCTTCGCCGACGATCTGGGCTATGGCGACCTTGCTTGTTTCGGACACCCGACGATCGCCACGCCGCGGCTGGATCGTATGGCGGCCGAGGGGCAACGCTGGACGCAGTTCTATTCGACGGCTAGTGTTTGCACGCCCAGTCGGGCGGCCCTGATGACGGGACGTTTGCCCGTACGCAGCGGAATGTGCAACGACCGTCATCGCGTGTTGTTCGCCAACTCAACCGGCGGCCTGCCGCGCGACGAGGTCACGTTGGCCGAGGCGCTGAAGGATGTGGGCTATGCGACCGCTTGCATCGGCAAATGGCATCTGGGGCACCTGCCGCAATACTTGCCCTGCAAGCATGGTTTCGACTATTACTTCGGCATCCCATATTCGAACGACATGAACCGCGCGGCCAATTTTCCGCCCGGGGGGAAATTAAGCAAGGGGTATTTAGAAGCCAAAAGCGAGTACTGGACGCCGCCGCTTTTACGTGGCCAAGAGGTTATCGAGCAACCGGCCGAACAGTCGACGATCACCCGCCGCTACACCGACGAGGCGGTCAGTTTCATCAAGCAACACCGCAACCAGCCGTTCTTCGTCTACCTGGCCCACTCCATGCCACACGTGCCCTTGTTCCGCTCGAAGGAGTTCGTCGACAAGAGCCGGCGAGGATTGTACGGCGACGTGATCGAAGAAATCGACCATAGTGTGGGCCGCGTGCTCAACACGCTTACGGAGTTGAAGTTGGACCGCCGCACACTGGTCGTTTTCACTTCGGACAATGGGCCCTGGTTGACTTTCAAACAGCAAGGCGGCTCGGCCGGGTTGCTACGCGAAGGCAAAGGCAGCACCTGGGAAGGCGGCATGCGCGAGCCCACCGTCTTTTGGTGGCCCGAAACGATCCAGCCCGGCGTCGTGCGGGATATGGGTTGCACCATGGATATTTTCGCAACCTGTGTCAAACTGTCCGGGGCCGAACTGCCCAAGGATCGAGCCATCGACGGCCTGGACCTTGCCCCGCGGCTCCTCAATAAAGGGCCCAGCCCGCGGGATACGATGTGTTATTATCGCGGCACAAAGCTATATGCCTTGCGGCACGGGCCATATAAGGTAC
>CAZISU010000705.1:0-4216 GCA_964541935.1 uncultured Planctomycetaceae bacterium
GGACATTCCCGACGATCCCGGGCGGCGAGGCGTGGTGGGGATTGCGGTTCGCGACGATGGACGGTTTTTGGTTATCCGCCGCTCGCAACATGTCGTTGCGCCCGGCAGGTACTGTTTCCCGGGCGGAGGGATCGAGGGCAACGAGTCTGAATCCGAAGCCCTAACGCGTGAATTTCGCGAAGAAGTCGGCGCCGAGGTTGTGCCCCTGCGTCGGGTTTGGCAATGCGTAACCGACTGGCAGGTGGAACTCTCCTGGTGGCACGTGCGGCTGGCCGGCGACACGATTTTGCAAGCCAACCAGGCCGAGGTAGATTCGGTCGAGTGGTATTCGGCCCGCGAAATGGCCGCACTGCCGAACCTGTTGCCCAGCAACTACGATTTCTTGGAGGGATTGCGGGCAGGGTGCATCCGCTTGTAATCAAGATTAAATATCGGGTTAGCGGCGGGGCTTGTCCCCGCACGCTGCCTAATTCGCCGATCCAACGCGACGGCAAGCGTCGCCGCTAACAATTGCAACGCAACGGCAAGGGAGCCTTACTCTTCGGGCAAATATCTCCGATTGAAGATGGCCGGATCGAATGGATCGACGGGCGCCGGGTTGCGTTGTTTCTGTTTCGCCTGGGGACCGTCGGCAGACACAGGTTCGTCGTCAGGCGTATTGTTTTCTCGCTCATTTTCATCAGGCACGGGCGTTTCGAAAACGGCTCGATTCACGCCTTTCGAAGCCGACGCCTTAGAAATGGACGGTCGTTTGGCGGAATCTGCCCATGGTGTATCATGCGAAGCGTGTCGCACTCCGCCAGGCTTTGCGAGCACGCCTTTCTTACGCGAGCCGGGGCGGAGGCCGACAGTGGCCGGTCGCTGCAAACTTTGCATCTTTTGGTCCAACACCACACGGTTCACCCAACCCACCAACTCGCGGTACTGGCCGACGTTCGTTTCGTCGAAAAACAGCTTGCGTTTCGGGCCGTGCGGCTCTATGGGACGCGTTAACAGTGGGCTTGCGGTTGGATTCTCGCGATCGATCCACTGCATCACCGAATGTAAATTACGTTGCGTGAGCCGCCGGCTGGGCGCGCGTCCGGGATGCGTGCGCAAGAGCCGAAATTTCGATGTAGCGCGGGGACCGTGGCACTCGTGAGTCGAACAACTGTTCACCAATAGCGGCTGAATCGTGGACGTGAACGTTTCCATACTGCCGGTCGGCATTGCTCTGGAAAGCTGGTCCAGTTCGCCGCGCGACGGCAAGGCATTAGTCGACGAGTTAGATTTTTTCGGCACAGCCGGCGGGTTCAAGGCCGCTTGCAGACGCCGCTCGAGATGAGCGATCATGGGATTTCGTGGATCGGCGGCCATGGCATCGGCCAGTTCCGTGGCCACGGCGTCGAGCAGATTATTCCGCAGGCACCACTCGGCCAAGGCGATGTGCCCATACACGTTGCCCCCATGCCCGTTGACGCCCTGCAACAACGAACGTTTCAAGCGATAGGCTTCGTCAAGCGTTTTGCAAAACGATTCGACCTCGACCGCACGAATGAGAATCTCGCCGTGGGGCATGACCACGTGATAGCGGTCGCCCTCGCGCGTGATTTCTCCACGCAGAACCTGTCCGCCACGCAGCACAAGAATCCCCTCTTGTGGCGTGGGAGCCGCTGGGTTGAGTTGCGACGCGGGTCCAACTTTGGAAATCGGCCCAACTTTGGAAATCGGCCCAACTGGTGAAAATTCGGCCGGGCCACCCGTCGGCGGCTCCTGCCCCGCGGTCGCGGCATGTGCAGCCGCAATTGGCAATATGACCGCTATGGCGGCCAGAATGGCGATCAAAACTCCAGCCCGATTTGCTGCCCTGCACGAGGCCCAAAACGTAGCGGAAGATGACGAGTGTGGGATTATTGCTAGCATAGTGGGGGGGAGGGTAGGAAATTATGCCACTGCGGTCAAGAGCAGACCCAACTATCCACTGGCGAATCGCCCATCGCGGCGCTATACTAAAGGATCTATTGAATTGTTCGAGGTACACAATGACGGAACAAGCGGCAACTCTCAGGCGAATCACGGCCCATTTCAGTGGAACCGTGCAAGGCGTCGGGTTCCGTTATGCCACCCAAGGGGTGGCAGCCCATTTTGCCGTTACTGGTTTCGTGCGGAATATGCCGGACGGCCGGGTTGAATTAGTTGCCGAGGGCCAAGCAGAAGAAATTCGCTCCTTTATTGCGGCAATTCAAGCGGAAATGGGCCATTGCATTTCGAATATAGAGGAAAATACAGGTACGGCCGATGGTCGTTTTAAAAGCTTTGAGATACGCTTTTAGTACCGAACAGATCCGATCCATAATACGTAGGGATAGACATGCTGCAATGTCCGTCCGCGGATTATAACACTTTTTAAACAGTATTCATTTCACAAATTCTGAGTGGGTCAACCCAACCATGGTGAATCAGTTAGTTCTCTTTGCGGATTGGACAACCTGGGCAAAACCTCTTGGGATCGTTGCCGTGGGCGCGATCGGGGGTGTTGTTGCACTTTTTGTTGTTCTTACTCTGTTGCGGCTGGCCTTGCCGAAGCTATCGGCGATCTGCTGGGGCACGGCCAAAGAAGCCCTCTCGCAGCCGTTGTTCTACGTACTTCTGGCCTTCGGCGCCTTTGCCATCATGATTCTGACGATCATTCCGTACTACACACTCGGCGACGATGTGAAGATGGTAAAAGAGGCTGGGCTGTCTATAATAATGATTCTATCGATTGTGTTGGCCGTCTGGACGGCCAGCGTGTCGGTTTCCGAAGAAATTGAAGGCCGCACGGCGCTAACGGTGCTTTCCAAGCCGATCCGCCGCTGGCACTTTATTTTAGGCAAGTTCGCCGGGATCGTGGTTCCTGTTGCGATTATGTTCATCGTCTTGGGAGCGATTTTCCTGGGCACGGTATCGTTTAAGGTCGCTTACGACGCCCGCGAAAGCTCGCAGCCCGAGCCTACCTGGCAGCAGTGTGCCTTCGAGGTAGAAAAGATCGTGCCCGGCCTGGGCCTGGCATTCATGGAGGCCGTCGTCATGGCTTCGGTCAGCGTTGCCATCTCGACGCGGCTGGCCATGTTGCCCAACCTGGTAATTTGCGGTTCTATTTACGCGTTAGGGCATCTGGTGCCCACGCTGGTGAAATCGGCGGTGGGCCAGCTTGAATATGTGCCCTTCGTGGCCAACCTCTTGGCCACGATCCTGCCCATGCTCGAACATTTCACCGTCTACGGAGCGATTTCCACCGGAGGCATGATCTCGTGGGAATACGTCGGCTGGGCTGGATTGTATTGCGTGCTCTACTGCACATTAGCAATGTTGCTAGCGCTGCTGCTGTTCGAAGAACGCGACTTGGCGTAGAAGTTCCCTGGCGTAGAAGTTACTTGGTGCGTCGTGGACGCACCCTACATGCTGGCGTAGCGTTGAGTTACCGTTCGATTAGCCCAGGTGTCGAATTTGGTCCAAAATATTTGGGTCACGGATCTCTTTATCTCGGGCTAGAGTTAGAACTTTTGAAATAACCTCGGCCGTCTTCGGATCGTCGTCGGCGAAGGGCAAGAACAAACGGCCGCGATGCTGAGAGTGGACCGGCACCAGCAGCATGGCCCCGCCGGGCATCTTATGCGTCACGGCACTGCCAAGGTGTACCGAGTAACGGCCCATGTCGCCTTTGATTAAGGCATGGTTTTTCTCGATGCGAACATTGTCCACGTCGACCAGCGCCAAAGTCTCACGTAACAAATCGCTACGAACCTCGATGGTAGACGCGCTGGCTTCCGGATCGACGCCGCCGCGATGAGCCACGCTTACGACCAGATCGAGATCGCGCATAACCTCGCTGAAAATTCGCGTGGGCACCTTGTCGAGCGAAACCGCGTCGCATTTACCTCGCTCGCTGAACCGCACCTCTTCGAGTGTGAGTCCGTCGATATCGGCCGGGGTATAGAAACCTTCCTGGAAAAGCAGGTGGACCGAGAGGTTCTCTTCGTGGAACGTTTTACGCACGCCCTCTTCGGCCACGGTAACCCACTGACGATTGCCCAACAGGGCCAGGGCCTGGCGCGGATTGACCTGATGGCCGGCATAGCGGCGAGATTGGGTCTTTTCTTTGCGTTCAGCCTTGGTTATTGGATAGAGTTCGCGGAATACCTGTTTGAACGGCTGCACGATTTCGCGCGTAAAACAGTCGCGCTGCCAGTGATGC
>CAZISU010000706.1:0-4209 GCA_964541935.1 uncultured Planctomycetaceae bacterium
AGCAGCACAATGGTTATCGAAGCTTTCATTTTGATTCTCCCATGTATTTACATGCCCATCATAGACAACCGGTTTGGCGACGGCAAGACTCCGGATTTGCGTCCCGTGGCATTGATTTCATAGAAGAATTCAGTCGAATCCACGAAGAACCGTTTTTGAAACAATTATTCTTCTGCCTGTTGCCACGTCGTAATCTTTATGTATACTGTCACTGAACATGTAAAGCAGTAGTGGATGTTTCGACTATCACCGAGTATAGAGGCAGATGTTCATGTCATCGACTATTCTCATTTCCACAAAGGTTCTCGGTCGTCGCAAGAGAATTCTGGACGATTGGTCGATACCGTTTCCGCCTGATCTCAATGATGGCGGGGATAATCTCACTTTACGCGATCTGATCACGCGGATTGTGGTCGAACAAGTGAAAGCTTTCCGGCAGCGACAAGAGCGACGGAAGTTCATCGAGGTCTTGACCGAGACGCAAATCGATGTTGCCGCGCAAACGGGCAAAATCGCCATGGGGGGGCAAGATCTCAATCAAAATGTCGACGTCGACGAGGCTGTTGCCGCGGCGTTACAGGCTTTCGAGGATGGGCTTTATCTGGTTTCGATAGACGCAAAAGAATATCGCGATCTTGATGCCCAGGTATATCTACAACCAGACAGCCGAATCACATTCATCCGGCTGGTCATGTTAGCGGGAGGTTAAGCATGTTGAACCAGGAGCAAGCGGAAGCGGCACTGAAAAAGTTCGAGAGCAAGGAATTTGTGAAGCGTCGCCAGACACTTTGCGGGAAATTACCGGCCCGGCTTCGTGAAACCAGCCGCGGACTGTGCGGTTGTAATGTCCGGGGTAAGGAAATTTCGGACTGGATCGAGCGGCATAAGGTCATGTCACAAGCCGCGGCGGAACTGGACGCGATGACGGTCGCGCAGCGGAAAAAAATATTCACGGCCATGTTCCCGCAAATGGCCATGCATGTTGAAGCTGCCTGGCAACAAATGAAGGGCCAGCCCTATCAAGAGTCTTGGACTCGCAAGCCGTTTAGAGCGCCAGCCGCACCGGAGTTGAGTTTGCAGCGGCGGGGAATGTGGCTTGAACGGCTTATGAACGCTACCGAGGAATACGACCAGCCGATAACCTGGTTTGCCGAGTGGGCGGGCTATTTGGGTGGAGGTTATTATGGCAGTTGCTTGGGGACACTGTTCGCCGCCGTCATAGATTCCGGTGGCAAAGAAGGCGAGCAAGTCTACAATATCCTGCTTGCCGGCGCCTCGGGCGAACACGAAATCGCGCAGATGGGGCACCATGTGATCCGCGCCCTATTGCTCTGCTCGCGCGAGGATGCTTGGGAATTCATGACCAAGATGCTTTTGGCGGCCCAGCGTGAAGAGGGGCTACGGCAGGCCATTCTAGAAAATGTCGATATGGCTCATCCCGGCGCCTTCCGTCGCATGTTGCGGGTTATCCTCGACGAAAATCTGGTACGTTTTGCCGCCACGGTTCGCGCGGCCGATGTCTGGCTGGGGCTGATGTGGGATTCGGCCAGCGCCGGTGTTGTGAAGAAAATGATCGAGCAAGTTTCGGAATTTCTTCAGAATAAGAACGCCCGCAACGCGGCACTGCGGGGCGACGATGCACAAGCGGCCTATCTGGCCCTGTGGTGCATTGCTTTCGAAGACACGGCCGCCGTGCTTGCTCCTGCCCGTAAACTGCTCAAACATAAGAGCGAAGAGGTCCGCTTCGCCGCCGCCGTGTTGCTCCAGCGTCTTGGGCAAGTCGAAAGCATGGAACTTCTGCTGCCGGCTTTGGCCGATGCCGATCTTCGCGTGGCCGCTATGGCCGTGGGGGGCTTGTCCGCTGGAGAACTGACAGAGAAATACCCCAAGTCTGGCGTTTTCGATAAGCTGGAGAAAGTACTGGATCGATTTCCCAGTAAAAAGACCAAGCTCAAGCCGTTGCTGTGGCCTTGGTGCGAAATGACAATAAACCGGCAAATGATCGGCGGTGCGATGTTGTCAAACCTTGCCGATTTGCCCGTCGATCGCATCTTGCCCTATGTCCGTGACTTGGATGTGGGGGATCGTTCCAGATTGGTGCATGTGATCGGCAAGCGGAAGCC
The DNA here is from genome assembly GCA_964541935.1 of uncultured Planctomycetaceae bacterium. GTDB lineage: Bacteria > Planctomycetota > Planctomycetia > Pirellulales > Thermoguttaceae > JAFGTN01. Next base: position 2,124 of record CAZISU010000706.1, read on the forward strand.
GTGGAGTAGCAACACGCGAGATGCGTTGTTCGCTTTAGTGGGCGATGCCGGCCATGACGTGCGGGTGGCGGCCTTAAATTATATCGCCAAGTGCAAGGTCACCACGGAGGAAGCCCAAGGATTAGAAAAGCTGCTGAGCAGAAAGTCGGGCGATCTGCGTCGTGGCGTAATGTCGGTGCTCCGGGGACAAAAAGATGCGGCGACCATCGCCAGCATCGAACGTCTGCTCGAGGCACGAAACACGATGCAGCGCCAGGCCGGTATCGAGATACTGTTGCACATGGTCGAGGATGATCGTCGCGGAGACGACTGCCGCCAGCTGGCCCAAGGATTCGCCGACGTCGGTAAGAAAATCCCGACCGCCGAGAAGAAACTACTCGACGCGGTGCTAGACACGAGCCGCGAAGTGCCAACGCTGGATAATGCCCTGGGGCTAATGAACCCAGCCGATCGCGCCGAGATTCCGCCGGTTGCAAAGCGCAAGGTGACTATTATCAGCAAGGCGTCTATCGAGGTGCTATATGAATTGGATAGGCTGATCCATGCTAACCGTGAAGCTCCCACCGAATGCAAATCGTGGGATGGTTCCAAAGAGGATACATTGCTGGGTAATATTAGCTGGGGATTCCCAGTCCCGGACGCAGATTTAACTATCGAGAAGGATATCGAAAATTTGCCGCTTAGGGAGATCTGGGAACAATGGCTCGACGAACGACCCGCGAAAAGCAAAGACGCGGATGGACTGGAATTTATCCGTGCCCATATTCTCGTGGATGTACATGGAAGCTGCGACAATCCTCTCAACCACAAGGCGGCGAAGCAGCTTGGCGTCATCAAGCTGAAAAAGCCACGATATGTGGAGGTGATCCATCGCATATTACCATGGTTTATTAAGATATTGTCGCCCCCCAAAGCCGCCGAGACAATTATCGATATGATCGAAACCTCGTACGCCTCGGTGCCGGAAAAAGAACTAGGCAAGAAGCTGAATTCTCACGGTGGGCTTTGGCGAGCCTATAGTTCCGTCTATCTTGTTTGTGAGTCGATGGCATCGAAGCATCAATCCTTATGTTCCGGTCAATGGGAGCAGTCGCATTTCGCACGGCTCTGGACGCTTGCTCGCTGGCGAGACGAGCCGTTTGTTCTAAAGACGATTTTACTTAAGGGTAAACAAACAAACCGATTCGAGGTTCAACGAGATCGCACGGATGACAACTTACTGATAAAAGCTTACGAAGCGGGAGTAGCGACGGATGCGGACGTTTATGATGCTCTTATTGGTCCTCGTAAACAAGATCTGTATAGCAGTGATTTTGATTTCCTCCGCCAAATCACGTCCAAAAAACCGCACGAGATAACCAAGGACCATCCTTGGATCTCTGAATTCGCCGACCGTTGTCGCCAGCGAGTTTTGGATGTTGAGTTGCAGCGGGGCGATGCGCCCACCGAGGCATCGCAGGCGACCGGCAACATCTCTTGCGTCTGGGGAATATCAGACCTGATCCGCATCGTTCTTGCGTTGGGTAAAGACACGCTGACACGGAATTATAGCTACGGCGAAAAGAGCAAGAAAGATGTGTTCAGCACCCTCTTGCGGGTAACCATGCCGAACAAAACCGACACGGCGAAGGCGCTGGGCTCCGCCGTGAAAGAAGCCGCGATTACGGACAAACGCCTGTTGGAAGTGGCCACCTTCGCCCCGCAATGGGCGGGCCTTGTCGAGGGTGTGCTGGGTTGGAGCGGCTTGGAAGATGCGATCTGGTGGATTCATGCACACACAAAGGATGATCGTTGGAGTGTCGGCTCCGATATTCGCGAGAGTTGGGAAACAGAAATTTCAGAGCGCACGCCCTTATCCGCTGCCGATCTGGTCGACGGGGCCGTGGACGTTGCCTGGTTCCATCGCGTTTACGACCAACTAAAAAAGAGCAAGTGGGAACAGCTAGACGCTGTCGCAAAATATGCTTCCGGCGGAGGCGGGCACAAACGGGCACAGCTCTTCGCCGATGCCATGCTGGCACGCGTGAAAAAAACCGACCTGGCCAAGCGCATCGACGACAAACGCCACCAGGACACGGTTCGTGCT
>CAZISU010000707.1:0-4200 GCA_964541935.1 uncultured Planctomycetaceae bacterium
CGCTCCAAAGCCGCCGCAAGCGGCTGGGCTAACAAGCTATTCATCCAGATGCCCCCTTTTTATTGATGGTTCGTTGCTTGGTGAGCGTCAATAGATTATATTCATTTGCATGGGGGAAGTTATCCGTTACCTTTGCTTTCGGGAGATTTATGATGCACACGATTGTAACCGCATGCAGACTTCTCGCTTTAACATATGTAGTGCTGGTCCAACTGCAAGCGGCCATGGGCGACGTTGCCGAAGAAGCGTCGCGTTTGGTTGAACAACGTAAGCTTGCCGCGGGCGCGGCCACCCAGGGGTTGGCGTTGGGCGAGGGCTCATATTTCGGCTCCACGGAAACGAGTATCTGCCGCTTCGACACGAATTGGAAATTGCTCGAGGAGAAGACGGTTCGCGTCGCGGGCGTCAACCATATCGGGGCTATCGACTATCATGACGGTTACATCTGGGCAGGGTTTCTTAATTATGGCCGCACCGACGGAAAACACGACCCCAAACTGAACCGATCCGTGATCGCAAAAATTCGTGCCAAGGATCTTTCCATTGTGAAAACCTGGGACATTACGGCCGACGTTAAGTGGATCGACCCCGTGTGTTTTGATGGGCGTTATCTGTGGGTAGGGGAGTTGAGTGATCTTGGCATCCACCGTTACAAGCTCGCGGGCGGCGAGCTTGTTCGCGACGGAATCTTTCGCTATCCGAAGCCGATGCACTTCTCGCAGGGTATCCGCATTGTGGGGAATAAACTCTACAGTATACACACCTTCGGGACCATGGACGGGCTGTTCGAGTTCGACATTCCCAAAAAGCTCACCGCGGCCGTGAATCAACCCGTCCGCGTTTGGAACATTCAGGAAAGCAAAACGCATCTGGAAGGTTTTGACTTTGTTCCCGGGCATCCGAATCAGGTTTGGCACGCACAAGGCAAGCAAGTCGACCGCTATGAACTCGAGGGGCTTTCCTCGAAAGCTCATCCAGCGGCCGACTAGTGCTCTGTAGTACTTAAACCGATGGGTAGCCCCGATAGCTTGTCTATCGGGGTGCCGCAGGCACAAGAGGATATTTTCGCCGATCCCATTTGCCTCTTGCGGCTGCGCCGCCCTGATAGACAAGCTATCAGGGCTACCCATTCCTCGTCATCTAATTCCCGTCATCTAACAGTTATCACAAAACTTTGGTGACTCCCGGAATCGCACATGGGTAGACGCCGTTGGCGTCGGCCACGACCGGTGGTTTGGCGTCCCATGCGTATTGCTGGGGCGAAAGGCTGATGCTGGAGTTTAGGGCCTGGTCCCATTTGATGACCTTGCCGGAGTAAGTTGCCATGCGTCCCATGATAGCCGTCATGGTGCTGAAGGCCGTGTATTCGGCCTCATTGCGCGGTTTGTTGTTGCGTATGGCGTCGAAAAGCACGTCGTGCTCGATCTGGTATGGGTTGGGCTTTGCGCCGCGGAAACGCCACTGGTTGGGGCCGGCGATGCGGCCGCGGTTGATTTCGGCGCTGCCTTTGGTTCCCAATACGTGTTCCGAGACACTGTTGGTGCAGCCGGGGTTATGGCGACATTGGCTGAACATTTTCGTGCCGTCGGCATAGGTGAATTCGACGGCGTGGTGGTCGAAGATTTCGCCGTTGTCGAGTCCGTTGCGGAACTGGCGTCCGCCCATACCGTTAGCTTCGACCGGGTGCGTGCCCTGGACCCAATTGCAGATGTCGATGTTGTGGACGTGTTGCTCGACTATATGATCGCCGCTGAGCCAGGTGAAACAGTAGGGGTGACGGAGTTGGTATTCCATTTCCGTCATGCCCTTGGGCCGGCGAGGGTTCTTTCCGCCCGCGCTGGAGTTCCAGTAGCAACGCAGCAGCATCACGTCGCCGACCGCCCCGTCCTTGATACGTTGCATCGTTTCCTTGTAGATCGGCATATGGTGCCGCTGTAAGCCGCAGACGACCTTGAGGTTTTTCTTTTTGGCAATTTCGTTGGCGGCCAGCAGTCGTCGTATTCCCGCGGCGGCGGTGGCGACGGGTTTTTCCATGAAGACGTGTTTGCCTTGTTTGACGGCGTATTCATAGTGCTCGGCGCGGAAGTGCGGCTGCGTGGCCAGAATCACAACGTCGACGCCGCTGTCGATGGCTTTTTTGTATGCATCGAATCCCACGAAACGTCGCTCGGGCGGGACGTCCATCTTGTCGCCATAGCCACCGTGGGCGGTGCGGTCGTAGCGTTCTTTCAGGCCGGTGGTAAGATTCTTGTGGCTGGATTCGATTTTGTTGGCGAACACGTCGGCCATGGCCCATAGTTTGACGGGTCCGGCCGTGCTGACGGCCTGTGCGGCTGCTCCGGTGCCGCGTCCGCCACAGCCGATAAGGGCGACCTTGAGGGTTTCGTCACCGGCCGCATGCGCGTGTGTGGAAATGGCGGCCGTCAAGGCGCTGCCCGCCAGGACGGATGAAGAGCGTTTCAAGAAAACGCGGCGAGAAGATCCCGCGGCTGACGGGTGATTATTGTTGGAAGTTTTGTTCATGCGGAAAATTCTCCGTGAGGTGGGGTGGAAAGGCAGGGGAAACGTTAACGTCCTCGCTTGCGCTTCGGGTTAGTATGGTTCAGACTAATTGGTGGGTTCGAGTATGAAGTAAAATGTGTCTTGGTCCAGGGCGAATGAATGTTCGTTGGGTCCGTTGCCGACGATAAAGCCCATCGAGGCCGTGGCCGAGTCGCCCCAATGGGCGGCGCGAACCGTGCGTACTGCGGCGCTGCGGGGATCTTCTATCGTTTTCCCGCCGATTTTCAGCATGGGGTGGGTGACTTGCATGCCGTCGTCGGCGTCGTCGAAAGCGAACGAGAGCACGTTGATGCGGCGGAGCAGATCCGCGTCGAGCGGGAACGAGTAAGACTTGCGGCGGCCGGCTTCAATGCGGCCCACAACCTGGCCGTTGAGAACGACGTCGACGGCGGCCTTGGGTGGTTTTTTCGCAGGCCAGACGTTGCCGACGCTGAAGGACAACGTGGCCGCGGCGTCGAGCGGCGACGGGCCGTTGCCATTGTGGACCACGAAAACGCGGCTTCGTTCTTCCCCGTCAGGGACGCTACGAACTTTCAGTGTTAGCAGTCCGTCGTCGGCCGTGGTCGAATTGCAGGTAGTTTCGTAGACCCTGCGGTGCAGCGGGCTGGCGACCTCTTGCATTGATTTCCAGGGCGAGTCGTCGATCGAGTATTCCAGATTATCGTCGTCGCCGGGCTGGACCAGATGTGCTTGGAAAGTGGCCTTGCCTTTCAGGGCCGAACCGTAGCGGGGCGATGTAATGGCCACGCGTTGGCCGAGCCCTTTGTAGAAACAATCCATCTGCTCGCCGCGCACGCTGTAGACCATATATCCCTGCGGAGAAAGGTCCGCACAAGGGCCATTCCACCAGGTGCCCGAGATCGCGCCGCCGATGCGAAATGGAACCTTGCGGTCGTTGTAGGCCACGATATGGTCGTCGCCGATAAGCTGCAGACGCACGTCGTTTTGGCGGGCCATCTGGCCGAACGTCGGGTTGAACGCGTCCAAGGTGTTTTCCGAGCCGGTCACGACAAACGTGCCGGGGGTGCGGGCCGCCATGTCTGCTTGCAGCCATTCGAGATGCACGGGAAGCAGATTATGAGAAATTTTATCCTTGAGGTGATAGACGAAGTCGACCGAAATGAAGTGGATCTTGCCGTACTCGAACGAGAAGAAATTGGGGCCCAAATACTCCCAGTACATGGCCTTGCCGGCGCGGTGGTCGCCCAGCGGAAAATCTTCCAGGCGGTAGCTCGAATCCGTGTGGTCGCCGGCCACGTGGTAATGCGGCATGGCCAGATGGTTCATGATGCCCGTATAATTGCGAAAGTATTTATGGCCTCGCTCGGGCGGCGATTTAAGCTGTTTGTCGAGATTAATCAGGTCGCCCGTATTGAAAACGAAACGCGGACGCGGCTGCAGGGCGTTTACCTCGTCGACAAAACGGCTCAAGCCACGCAGGCAACGTGGATCGGTCGAAATGTGCGTATCGCTCATGTGTACGAACGTGTATTCGTCTTCGCTTTGCTGGGCCGGCTTGAGTTTGAAGTCCACGCTTTCGGCTAGCGGCTTATACCACGAGCCGATGACGTCGTGTGCGGGCGGTCGAGTGATATAAATGAAAACGGCCGCGGGCGAAGGTTTTAGGGTGTAGCGTCC
>CAZISU010000708.1:0-4193 GCA_964541935.1 uncultured Planctomycetaceae bacterium
ATCTAGGCAAACCAATCTCTTGGTGTACCCTCAATTGCGATTTGCGGCACTAGCGAATTGAGATTGTCTCATGCAGAAATCCTCAGCGGACAGTTATACAAAGGTATACCTTGCGGTGCGTGCAGAAAATAGATGCATTCACTCAATGCACACGCTGATTCTACAGGGTATGGGGTTTGCTTGTCAACCAAAAAAGCATTGAACGGGGATTTAGCCCGGATTATTTATGAGCCATACTAAGCGAAAACACTGGTTCATGAATAATCCGGGTTAGCCAGAGTTTGCCGCACAAACGCTCACAACTTGGCCGTATCGCGCATCCCGTTCTCGTCATCGACGTGCAATTCCCAGAGTTCTTGGGCGAGTTTCGTCAACTCGTTTCGCTGCGCGTGCATGGAGGCTGCCACAGCCCGCAGGCGGGTGATCTGTTCTTCGCTAAGAACCTCGGGCCCCACATTCTGCTTCAGCCCGTCCATCAGTAGCCGCATGGCTTTGCTGAGGCCGAAGATATGGTTTGCCGTGTGGCGGCGAATCTCTTCGGCCGACATGGGGTTGCCGTCTGCTTTTTTCCATATGGTCAATGGATCGTTCCTTCTTCTCGCGATGTTGCGTTCATCACAAACAACATGCGAGGATAACGCTACTATTACCACAATGCAAGCGTTGTGCATAAACTGCCCACCGCCCAGGCAAAGCGGCACAAAAACGTTGCCGAAGTTGCGTCAACCAGCTTTCTATCTCCTTTGATCTGGCACACCTTATGGAGGAGGGAACGTTACCGATAGTGGTATGGATGCTAAATTGGGAAGAACCCCTCAACCATCCGTCTTGCAGGTTAGGCAGGGGGCTTATCAACATGGCCGAAAAGTATATAATACAACTAATGTGGTTGTAACCTTTTGTTGTTTGGAACTCCTTGAGTTTCGACCTATTATCTCAAGCCGCGGCCACTGGTGTGATGGCTTTGGGGTAGTTTTCGACATACTGGAACAGATCGCGGGGTGCGAGATGGCGGACACAACGATAAGTGCGACCGGAATGCGGATTGTCAAGTTGCTAGTGGGCAATCCATCGCGGACCGTTGCCGATTTAATGAAGGCAATCGGAGTTACGCGCACGGCGGTTACCGAGCAACTCAACGAGTTGGTTGGCTCCGGTTTTGTGCAACGAGATCTGGAACATTTCCCCGGTCGGGGACGCCCCAGAAATCGCTATCAGGCCACCGATTTGGCCTTGCTGGTATTGTTCGCTAGCAACGAACGCCTGCTGGGGCCAGCCATCTGGAAAGCAATCGACGCGGTGGGTGGCGCGGAGTTGACACATCAAATTTTAGATCATGTCAGCCAAACACTTGCCAAACACTACATCCGAGACATCGACTCAGACGCCCCGGAAGAACGCCTGCGACGCATGAACGATCTCTTGTGCGGTGAAGGCGTATTGGTGGAAATCAAAGAAAATGACGGTCAGATAACCCTGCACAAGCGAAGTTGCCCATTTTTTGGCCTCTTCGAAGAGATGCGAAACGTCTGCTGCATGGACGAAATGATCATGACCCACGTCGTAGGCCAACCAGTCAAACGAATTTCCTGCCGACACGACGGCGCTCCGTGTTGCGTATTTACGATCGATGAGGCAGGTGCGTGAGGTAATGTAGGGTGCGTCCGCGACGCACCAGAAGTAATGTAGACTGCCCCCGAGCAAGGTGACTATTTATGAACGCGACTGCAACGCCCCAGAATATGCAACCACTTTGGAGAGTCTTTTTGCGGAGGTGTAGTTCGCTGGCATTTGTGATTTTTGCGAGCGCCTTGGTGGCGGCGTTTTGCGTGGGACGCTACGTTGCACCGACCTGGACGGTCGAGGAAACCAACCTGGACGTAACGGCCGACGCAAACGGGGATCTTTTCTATACGTTCAAGGGCAAGCCTCGCCAGATCGAACACATCGTTGCGATGGTCGATGCCCAGTTAAGCCACAAGCAGATCGAAAAGCTTAACGCGGACGGAAAGTCTCCCACTCTCAAGGAAGAGTTCGCCTATCGCATCCAGATCGAGGACGGCAAGCCCGTCAAACTCTACTATCGCCTCGAGGCCAGGTGCCACTGGGGCATCTGGTCGCTGTTGCCGGCCTTGGTGGCGATTGCCTTGTGTTGGATTACGCGCGAGCCGCTGTTTTCGCTTTTCGGCGGTATCGTGGTGGGCGCGTTTTTGTTGGGACTGTACGACCTGACCGACGCGGTTTTCGTGAAAACCTTGGCAACGCCGGGCGCGGCCGGCGTGTTGGTGCTGTACTTGTTATTGTTGGGCGGTTTGTTGGGCGTTTGGAGTCGCACGGGCGCGGCCAAGGCCTTTGCCGAACTGATGACCAGGAAGTTTGTGCGCGGCCCGCGCACGGCCAAGCTGGTCGCCTGGTGCTTGGGCGTGTTGTTCTTCCAAGGCGGAACCGTCAGCACCGTGCTGGTAGGCACGACCGTCAAGCCGGTGGCCGACCAACAAGGGGTCAGCCACGAAGAGCTGGCCTACATCGTCGATTCAACGGCCTCGCCCATCGCCTCGCAGTTGGCCTTCAACGCCTGGCCGGGCTATATCCAAGCCTTTATCTTCGTGGCCGGCGTGCCCTGGCTGGCCACCGAGGCCGACCGCTTGCAGTTCTTTTTCCGTAGCGTGCCGTTTTGTTTTTACGCCATATTCGCCGTACTTTTTACGCTCCTGCTTTCGCTGGAAAAATCACCCTTCCTGGGCCGGCGCATGAAAGCGGCTATAAAACGCTCCCGCGAGACAGGGAAACTCGACCACCCGGACGCCGAACCGCTGGCCGCCCCCGAACTATACGCCAGCCACGTGCCCGAGTCGTTCACGCCCAACGTGCTGGGCTTCTTCCTGCCCCTGGGGCTATTGATCGCCATCGCCATCGGCACGTTCATCGTAAACGGCTCGCCGCAAGTGCGTTGGGCCTTTGGGGCCGCGTTGGTGTTGGCGGTTGTGCAGGCACTCTTACGCGGCATGCCACTTAAGGATTTGATGGAAGGCATCGGCGACGGACTCAAGGGCGTCGTGCTGGGCTCGGTCATTTTGGTCCTGGCAATTACCATCGGCGGTATCAGCAGCCAGGCCGGCGGCGGAATTTTCCTGGTCGATCTCTTGGGCACGCGCGTGCCGTTCTGGGCACTGCCGGTGCTGCTGCAAGTGCTGACAATCATCATCGCCTTTTCGACCGGCACAAGCTGGGGCACATACGCCGTCGCCTTCCCGCTGGCCATGCCCCTTTCCTGGGCCGTCGCGCAAGCCAACGGCCTCGACCATCCCATGCTCTTCATGACGATCTGCTTCGCCTCGGTCATGGACGGCAGCGTAGCCGGCGACCAATGCTCGCCCATCTCCGACACCACGGTCCTCAGCGCCATGTGCACCGGCTGCGACCTCATGGACCACGTCCGCACGCAACTCCCCCAAGCGTCGGTTGCAGCAATGCTGGCGGCCGTTTGCTGGACCATTCTAGCGTCGTTCTGTTAATTGGTAGGGTGGCCTTCTGTAGGGTGGGTCGCGCGCAGCGAGCCCCACCATCATAGGACAATCTATGTGGTGGGGCTCTGCGCTCGACCCACCCTACTTTAATAGGCAAACCTGTGTATTTAAACTACCACAATCAACCGGCACCGACACACCCCCCCCTTAAATGAAGGATACTGACCTAAAATTGGATATTCAAAGGCCCTTGAGATCGAGCGATAAGAACGTAGAATTATAAGCTTGTATCTCGTTTGAATGTATGTAAATCATAATCCCGGTAGATCTTGAAAATCGCCGACGCCGAGAATCAGAGGAACAATTGATGAGCGAAAGCCCAAACCAGCCATCTAACCAGCATGACGATCAGACTCAGCCTGCTCAAACCACCGCGCCGGTTGAAACACAGGCCGATTCGACACAGCAGCCCCAGCCAAATGCCGATGTGGCCCAAGATGGCCCCACCACGGGCGGGCAACGGGTATTGATCGGGTCGCAACGCGACACGGCAGCCGTGCATGCGGATAAAAAACGCGATTGGTACGTGCCGGGCCAAGAAAAGGCGGGCCAAGAAAAGGCGGGCCAAGAAAAGGCGGGCCAAGAGAAGGCGGGCCAAGAGAAGGCGGGCCAAGAGAAGGCGGGCCAAGAAAAGGACGCGGCAGAAAAAGATTCTGGTCAAAAAGA
>CAZISU010000709.1:0-4188 GCA_964541935.1 uncultured Planctomycetaceae bacterium
CCGACTATCCCGGCTGGACCTTGGCTGCGGAATTGTGGAACAATTCACACGTGGTTGAATTTTTAAAGCGGCAGGGATACCGGTATGTATTTTTGCCTACTGCGTCATTATTTGATCATGTGAAAGATATGGATGTCCGTATGGAAAGTCGTTTGGCGTTTAACAGGTTTGCCAGCGAACTGATCAATACCACGCCGTTGGAGATCGTGTTGCCGTTGATTTATTGCAGGTATAAACAACATAGGAATTCGATATTATACGCGTTTGAAGAACTGAAGGACTTGTCCAACCTGGGTTCCCCCAAGTTTGTTTACGCTCATATTCTGCTCCCCCACCAACCTTTTGTCTTTGACGAAGACGGCAATCCTATTACCCCGGACTATCCTTACTCATTAATACGCCCGTTCATTCCTCGGTATGGAGGAGAAGAGAGCAGGAATAAATACAAAGAAAGTTATCGGAAGCAGCTTATTTTTACTAATAAGAAGATAATGGAAATAGTAGATAGAATCTTGGCTGATTCCGACCGTCCTCCCATAATAATATTGCAGGGAGACCATGGCCCAGAGGCCTATCTGGATCCATCCAGTATCAACAATACCAACCTGAAGGAAAGAACGTCCATTCTTAACGCTTATTATTTTCCGAGCGGCAGCAGCGGACTTTATGATACAATAACCCCGGTCAACACCTTCAGGGTGATTTTTAATCAATATTTCGGGGCTGATTATGACTTACTTCCGGATGAAAGCTTCTTTTCCTTCGGGGGAAAACCATGTGTATTTATCAACGTAACCGATCAAATCAACGCCCAATAAAATCTTCCGTATTAATCCGTGAATGAATTGGGGCTGAGCAATCGGCAAATTGCCCGCAGCGGCAGCGTATACAGGAGAACGGTCGCCGAATATATAAGAAACAGCCTTTTGTTGGATCGCCGCCCATTGTGACACCTACGAGTATTTACGGGGGTGGAGAAGGTCGCGGTTCCGGATAACCTCAAAACGGGCGTAAGTAAAGCCTGCCGGTATAAGCCGGATTAGATGTCCATTTTCACCGGAATACGCAAAATATATGATTTCAACGATTTTCTCATACTTTTTCTTACTCCATATCTTCGAGACGAATGGAGGAGGGCAGTGGATAATCCTTGCGCAAGTCCCACCAAAACGTATTCTGAGCTCCTTCCCTTTCAGCGAAACCGGATGTTTTCCAGAACCTTAAACATGGATTGTTCTTGTCCGTAGGAATGTGACAAGCCCATAATTCTCTTAATTTTATGCTCCTCGCCCGTTTGACGAGTGTGTGGAGAATGGTTTCTTCCACCTTCCGCCCTATTATCCGGCAGCTTAATATAAAATCAATTATTTGCCCCGTATCCCCCTCCACCGCAAGGCTCGCAATCCCGGTCAACCCGGAATCGCCAAACTTATCCGAAACTCGAAAGGTCCAAAGATGATGATCTGCTTTTTCAGCCCATGCCATGAGTTCCGTCTCCGTCATCCTCCGCGTCATCAAGTTCATCTGGTTGGTCTTGTTGAGTAATTGAGCTGCACGACGCAAATTGCTCCGGTTTAGTTTGTCCACCTCGACCTTCATCTCCAGGCTGGCCAACCATTCATCCAGAGAGCCGATCTTTCTTCCCAGGCTCTTGCGCTTGCGGTCGGCAACATACATCTTCGTTCGTTTGAGGTCCTCTTCGCTCAATGCCGGCATTTCAAAACAACGCAGGCTGAGCAAAGCGCTCTTATAAAGCATCTTATCCGCGGGCCATTCCGGGACGAAGACTTCCGGCAAAGCTTCCCGGACCCGGTCGCGCTCGACCGGGTTGTCGTCTATAAAAACCGCCGCGTTAAAACCAAGATTTAAATCCGAGAGTAAATCGGCTATATTTTGAGCCTTATCCCGCCAGTTGATCCTCCAGCCGGCAAAATCATCCGGTTTGAGAACCATCTCCGGGTGTTTCTTGATCGCTTCCAATGCCACGGATTCTTCATTCTTGCTAACAATGCCGAGCAATATCCCGCGGCGGGTTAAATTTTTCAAGACCTTTTGGAAATCCAGATAAGCCTCCCCGATATAGTCGTGACCACCCAACCGGATATTCTCCCAGCCAATATCTCCGACTATCCCACCCCACAAAGTGTCGTCCAGATCAAGGATAATCAATTTCCGATACCCCCCCCTTATCCCGCGCCACGCGGCCTTGATGTCTTTCGTCGCCTCCAGGAACACCTGGTTGGCAAATGCGATCTTGCCCGTATACCAGAGACGGGGATCGAAGGCATGCCGCCCCGCCACTTCAATCCATTTTTGAGAGTTAAGCGGATAAATACTCCCACCCTCTTGCAGCCTTTCGCAGAGATGCAGATTCATGCGTATCAGGGTGTTGGCAACGCCCAGACCGCTTTTCATGTCCAGCATCCCCAGTCCCCTGTCATATGTGGGCAATACCCACGTCGGTACAAATACCGCTTTTACCCGGTCGAGGAGTCCCAACAGAAGATCGGCATAGCGAACGACTTCATCCATTATTTTTTCAAACGGCACTGGCTCGTAGCCAAGAATCCTATTGAACGACTCGATCACAGCCTGGGGCCGTGTCCAGACCACCGCAAAATCAAATTGCTCGCGCCAGCAATCATGGTCCTTGTCCATCAGAAGCTGCATGACATTTCCGAAAGGAGCAACCGTTGCCTCAACTTTCGGATCAGAATCGTCATTCTTCAGGGAACCCGCCAAAAGATCTATATTAAAATCAGAAATGACCAAGCATTTAAAGGTTGAATCAGCCATTTTCTACCCCGCCTAAAAGAGATACGATGTAATCTTTCAGAGAACCGATTGTTTGAAAAGAGCCGCCTTCTCCGGCGACTATATCTTCCCAATCAAAAACAATCGCTTTCCCGAACTCGTCTTCAATTTTTTGCTCTACCGCCACCCCGAATGATAACAAGCCCAACGAATCGAGTTCACTATTATCACCAAAAAGACGAGTATCAATGGATTTGCCAAGTCTCCGTTCAGAGTCAAGATGAAGATTAACCTCGTCAACCACCTTATACAAACAGGCCAAAACTTTCTCATTAATTTCCATTTCAGTCTTATTCCTCTTGTTTCCGGTCTTTTAATTCAAACTTCAGGCCATAATAACGCTTTAAAAATAGCCGGAGTTCCTGACAAATAATATCCGGGGACAGCTCAGCCGTCATAGGATTTAATCCGATGGTCCAGGCGTGTTTCAGTTGCGCAGGGAACTTCCAAAGCCGCCGATTGCTAATAAAAATATATCGTTGGTCGGAATCAAGGGTTTCAAACTCCTGATCCTCCCCGGAGGAAGTGATTATGACCAGGTTATAGCGCCGTTTTTTCCAGCGGAAAGAAAACCAATCCGCCGACGTCATACGCGTTTCCAGGTTCATCCTGCCGGCAATTATCAGCCGTATGAAATGTTCCAGCATCCGCCGGGCAGCCGCGTCAACGCGCTCCGGAGTCATATGTCGCTGGATGTTGTCCATGGCGGCAACACGTTTAGCAGGGAATCCTTCGACCACATCACCGGAAGAGACATTGTTTTTGATAACTGATCTGGAATTAACAAACACCCGGTCGCCGATTTTTACCCCGGGATGGATAAACGCGCCGGCGGCAATAATCACATAGTCGCCAATTTCAACCCCCGCAAACCGAGCCCAATAACCTTCAGTATAGGGCAAAAATGAACCATGCGTAAAAACCAAACAACGAGGCCCAATAGAAGTAATGCTGCCTACCCTGACGTCTTCAGAAACATTGATCAGGCACTGAGGGCCAATATAAGAGTGACTACCCATTATGAAGCTGCTAGCGCCGTAAATTAAACTGAAACTGCTTACCTCCGAATAGGCGCCCAGATTGAATTCACCATCACATTTTATCAATGTCAAGGAACATACCCGACTATAATCGCCCATAACTATCTTCCTTTGACCCATCACCGCTGAAAACCAACCAATATAAGCACCGCGACCGAACTCTGCCCCACAGAACAATTGCAATAACACTTTTTTAATAAACGGCGGGCAGATAAACGTAATTGCAAAAATTATGCTTTTCATCTTTCTCTGCAGATCTGCTTTTATTTACTTACATCCATTGGTAAGGTTTCAGTGAACCCCGTTGCCCCGTGCTCGTAGAGGCGACCTTCAG
>CAZISU010000710.1:0-4187 GCA_964541935.1 uncultured Planctomycetaceae bacterium
ACGGCCTCTCGGGCGGAGTAAACATCTCCATGAGTGTCGCTAATAACGCCAATTTTCATAAAAATATCCGGCTGGCCGCATAACCACGGGGGGTATCAGTCTCGCATCAGATTGTACGAAAAGCTACATTATACCTATGAGCCCCGGCGGAGGCAAATAGACGAGGGGCACAATCCCAACAATACACTTTCCCCCACTCGCCACCCATGTTATCAGCCGCTGCAACAGAAATTCTGGCCTGGGCTGTTCTGCTTTTGACGGGAGTCCTGCTTTTCCTCTGGGCCAGTCGAGCCGCCGGGCGCACTCACTACAGCACGTCGCAGGCGATTGCGATGGGACTGGTCTACCCCATGATTCGTGTACTCTGGCGTGCCGAAATCAGCGGCCATGTACCCCTTGCCGTCGAGCGGGGGGCCGTAATCGTCTGCAATCACGTTTCGCCCGTCGATCCCGGTTTTGTCACCTTGGGAGTCGACCGAGCGATGCACTGGATGGTGGCCAAGGAATATTGCCATCATCCGGCAGTTGGTTGGTTTTTTCGAATTTTCGAAGCTATACCCACCAATCGCGGTGGTATCGACACGGCTGCGACCAAGATGATGATCCGCTACGCCGAGGAGGGCAATCTTGTCGGTCTTTTCCCTGAAGGACGCATCAACGACAGCGAGCAATTTCTTCTGCCCGGCCGTTCGGGCGCGGCCATGATCGCATTGAAAGCGCGCGTGCCGGTCATACCATGCTATGTGAGCGGAGCACCCTACGAGGGATCGGTATTCGGCTGTCTCATTAAGCCGGCCAAGGCCCGTATGGTGGTGGGCAAACCGATCGACATCTCGGAATACTATAACCGTGACGGCGACCGGGATACCCTCGAAGAACTGACCAAACTTTTCCTGGCGGAAATCGCTTCGCTGGCGGATCGACGAGATTTCCAACCTAAGCTGGCCGGGCGGCATTATAAAACCGCGGTGCCCGCTACGGAGTCCTCCATGGGGCCCGTCACTCTCGCCGTCCGGGCGTTGCCCAGCGAGGGGATAGACTGAACTTCATGCAGGTATGTCGTACTGGAAATAGCGAACGCGCGCGGCCGCAACGATTCTCAATAGCAACACTTGCAGGCTATGCCGCCACCGACCGATTTTTTCAAGACACCGCGGAAAATCGATGGTATGTTTTAGATGTCTAATCGTAGGCGACATTCGTCCATAAATTTACCCGACCCGCGTCGTATTGACGATGTCGGCTGATATAAACCACACCTTAGATACGCTAAAAAACCAACTTTGCCCCGCTGGTCATGCAACACAAATAAAGGGCAGCATGATGAACGGACAAGAATTTCTACCACGTTTTGGGTTGTCGAGAAAACACGACTATTCATCAAACAAGCGAGGCAACCGGGACAGGCGTGGCGTAATTACCGTGCTGGCAGCCGTACTAATGGTCGTCATGTTAGCCTTGGTGGCTTTTGCGGTTGACCTGGGTATCATTTTCTCGGCTCATACGGACATGAAACGTGCAACGGATGCGGCCGCCCTGGCCGGTGCCAGTGCCTTGGTCGAAGGTACAGGTGAGGCCAATCTGCGGGCATTCGAGTACTCTGTCCGCAACCCCGAGGGTGTCCACGGCCTGGCCGAGGACGATGATGATTGGCTAGCCAATATCGAGGCTCTTCTGGCTCAACACGAAGACGAGTTCGAGACGCAGTCCGGCCATTGGGATGCAGAAACACACACCTTTGTAGAGTCGGACCAACTGCCCTCGACGATTCGGGCGGCGGCGGCACGCAATGATTTACCGCTTTTCTTCGCTCGTGTGCTGGGCCAAGATAAATTCGCGGTGGCAGCCGAATCGATCGCCCAGTATCAGCCCCGCGACATTGCCGTGGTCTTGGACTTTTCGGCTTCGATGAACGACGACAGTGAGTTGAAGAGAATCGATTGGGGCGGCTCGAACCGAAGTGAGGTGGAAGATAGTCTGCGCGAGATCTACGAAGATTTGGGCGCGCCCGTTTATGGCAATATGACTTTCGCTCCGCAGTATATCAGCACGACTGACACGACCGAAATCAAGAAGCAACTTGGCTTGTTGACTCTGCAAGACGGCGTATGGCGTGAGGTGCCGTATCCTTATCCGTCCGGGAGTTGGAACGACTACATCTATTACGTAAAGACCAGCTACAACGTCTATCGGGCCGGATATCGCAAGTCCTATGGCTATATGACGCTGGCCAACTATTGGCTGGAGAAGAAACCAACCAACGCGCAAACGCCCGATCTGTGGAAGGCCAATGCGCAGCCGATCGGAGCCGTGAAAGACGCCTTCGGAGTGTTCATGGAATACATCCAAGCAGTCGATACGGACGACCGCGTGGCTCTGGTAATCTACAATTCGCCCTCGCAGCAAGCCCTGGTCGAACACAGCCTGACAAATGATTTCGAGCCGCTTAAGAACACGGTCTTGCATCGTCAGGCAGGCCATTACGACCAATACACCAACATCGGCGACGGCATTCGCTATGCCCGCGAGGAACTCGATGCCAACGGCCGACCGGGCGCGTTCAAAATGATTGCGATCATGACAGACGGAATAGCGAACCGGCCGTGGGGGCTGGATGCACGCGAATATGCCAAACAGCAAGCCGCCCTGGCGGAAGAGGCCGGGTACACCGTCATGACCATCAGCCTAGGCACCGCGGCCGATACGGCGCTGATGCAGACAATCGCGGATAGCACCGACGGCGAGCACTATAATGTCGCCGGCGGAAGCGAGGTTGAGGACTATCACGAAGAACTGCTAGACGCGTTCCGCGAAATAGCCAATTCCCGGCCGTTGATACTCGTGAAGTAGAAGATGGTGAGAGCGACAGTGAGCTTGCTCGCAACGGAACCACAGCCGAGGGTGGGTGTGCTATGAATTTAGAACACCCGCCCTCGGCTGTTTGTGTGCGCGGTGCCTTGAAACATGGCGCCTTGAAACATGGTGGCTTGAAACATCAAAAAATAACGCGAAAAGCCTCAAAAACAGTCTATGCCCGGCTTACCCTCGATTTGTAAGCTATAGTTAAGGTAGCCTGATTCCAGGCCCTGAATATTATGCCTTTTCGCATCTGCCTGATTCCCTGTGCAACCGTCGCTTAGCCGACGCCAATTTCCCATAAGTTCGACTTACTACTGCCCACACTCTCAGAAGGGAAACCGTGATGTTAGGTGTTAATTTTGCGCGCCAAGCGGGGATTCGAGGAAAAGTAAAACTACGAAAAAAAATTCAATGCGGTTCTAATCGGCGCGGGTCAATTCTCGTGCTGTCCGCTATGTTGATGGTTGTGATCCTTATGGTTGTCGCTTTTAGCGTCGACCTGGGAATAATTGCTTCGGCCAATACCGACATGAAACGAGCCACCGATTCGGCAGCTCTTGCCGGCGCCGGGGTTTTGATCGAAGGCGCCGAAGCGGCCAACCTGCAAGCCTTCGAGTTCTTGGTTCGCAACCCGGTGGGAAACCACAATCTGGCCGCGGGTGACGATGATTGGAAAAACAATCTAGAGGCTCTGCTGGCCGCGCATCGAGATGAGTTCGAAACGGAGGTCGGTCATTGGGACGCGGAAACTCGCACATTTGTCGAGTCGAATCAACTGCCTTCGACGATTCGCGTGGTCGCCTCGCGGCCCGACCTGCCGTTGTTCTTCGCTAGGGTTTTCGGACACCACAAATTTACCGTGGCCTCCGAATCGGTTGCACAATATCAACCCCGCGATATCGCCATCGTGCTAGACTTCTCGGGTTCGATGAACGACGATAGCGAATTGAAACGCATCGACTGGTACGGCAACAACCGCACGGCCGTGGAGGACAGTCTGGCAGAGATCTACGAAGATCTCGGAGCCCCCACATACGGGAACATGCAGTTCCAGCCGCAGACCGTAACGCTGGTCGGCGCGGCGCCGGAAGTCCCACAAATGCCGCAGATATCGGTCGAGTTTCGGTCCAGCGATGTTTTCGTCACTTCCTCGAAGGATCTTTCCAACGTGGTAATGCAATTCTCGGACGGAACGACACAGAAGATTGAAGACTTGTCCTCGCCGACCGGCGCTTTTCGCGGCACCAGCGATAATTACAACAAACGCATTACAAAAGTTTGGGTGAAATCCGGTAGCAACGACAGCGGCGACGGGCCCGGCTACGGCG
>CAZISU010000711.1:0-4186 GCA_964541935.1 uncultured Planctomycetaceae bacterium
GAATTCACCTTAAATAACCCAATTCGGCGCCTTGACAACCCAGGCCACCTCAATCTTCTTAATGAGAAAAATAGATGGTGTCTGTTCTAAAATTGGCTGTTAGTTCAGCCACCTATCCGAGCAACAAGTTGACTACTCTTATTGAGATACATTCTCATTAAAGTAACCTATTAGACTACTCCAAAGATAAGCAATCTATACACGCAGAGGGGTGAGCTAGAAAAACGCTCTAGAAGTTGGTGGTAGACGCTGCTTGTCAGCCAGTGCCGCGCGGGGCGAATCAAAAGACACTCCCAACAATCTAACGATCTCAAACTGGCCCAAAAACTTTCCTTGCAACCGCTCGCCAAGCCATATACAATCGCCTCCAAGACGTGAGGCAGGACGCATCAGGGGGCCTGCCGAGCGGAGCGATAAAAAGCGAGACGATGAATCTATCATCATATCGCTGTCTCCTCTCTTCCGCACTCCCCCGCTCGCCGCCCACTCACAAAACGCACCCGACCGGTCGACTGTGACTCAATCGCGCTGCGCCGGCCCCATGCCGGATCGGCGCGAAGCTATTGATGCGTCATGGATATTGGGTGAGAGACAATATCTGTACCGCTGACAATAGCGAGTCTATTGGCATGTCGCAGCCATAGGGTGTAAAACTACGGCTGCACCGCTGCCGTAGTGTGTGAGCTGGAAATGCGCTTTTGCGTCCCGCAGACGGGTCGACCCGACACTCACTATTATCAAGCCCAACTAAACGCGAAAGGAGCGAAGACAACACAAACCATTAAATGTCCATCACATCCTGTTCGCGGACTTTGGCTAGCTTATCGGCCTGCGACTCGTACTCTTTGGTGAAGTCTTGGATTTCCTTCTTCACGTCGTCGCGTTGGTCTTCGGAGATGGTTTTGTCTTTTTCCGATTGGTCGGCTTTTTTGTTGCCGTCGCGGCGGATGTTGCGGACGGATACCTTGGCTTCTTCGCGAAGCTCGTGGATGCGGCCCACCATTTTGCGGCGCACGTCGGCCGAAAGGGGCGGAATGTTGAGGCGGATAACCCGGCCGTCGTTCTGCGGGTTGAGGCCCAGCGGGCTGGCCTGGATGGTTTTTTCTATTTCTTTTAGCGTGCTGGGGTCGTATGCGCGAATCACAATCTGCGTGGGGTCGGGCGCGCCCACGGATGCCAGTTGTTTCAGCGGCACGGCCGAGCCGAAAACCTCGACCTTGAGCGAGTCGACCAGCCCGGGATTAGCCCGCCCTGTGCGGATGCCGGCCAGATTGCCCTTGAGCCCCTCGATGGTTTTTTCCATCCGCTCTTCAACGTCTAAAAGGATATCATCGCCGTTCATGATAGTCGTCCGATTAAATGAAATGTCGAATGAGGAAATCAGAATGAAGAAGGAATTAAGAATTTCGAAGCCCGAATGAAGAAATTTCGCATTCCTCATTTATGCATTCTTAATTCTTTCTTCATTCTGGTTTCTAAATTCCTCATTTTAATTCAGTTGTTTGTATCCCACCGCCGACCGTTACACCTTGACCAGCGTTCCCACGCGAGCGCCTTGCACGGCCCGTTCGATGTTACCCTTGGTACGGAAGTTGAACACGCGGATGGGCATCTCGTACTGCTTGCACTTGGCAATCGCCTCCTGGTCCATGACCTTGAGGTTCTGGCGGTGTACATCGTCGTAGGTCAACTCGCTGTAGAGAATGGCGTGCGGGTTCTTCTCGGGGTCTTCGCTGTAGATCCCGTCGACTCGGGTGGCCTTTAGGAGCACGTCGGCATCGAGTTCCAGCGCGCGTTGCGCGGCCGCCGTGTCGGTCGTAACGAACGGGCTGCCGGTGCCGGCCACTAGAATGATGATGCGTCCCTTTTCCAGGTGCCGTCGGGCGCGGCGGCGGATGTACGCCTCGGCCACGCCTTCCATGCGAATAGCCGTCATCAGCCGCGTTTCGCAGCCCAACGATTCCAGGGCATCTTGCAGTGCCAGTCCGTTCATCACGGTGGCCAACATGCCCATATAGTGGGCCGTGGCCTCGTGGATGCTCGAATTGCCCGAGGTGAACTGCGCGCCTCGCAGGATGTTCCCCCCGCCTAGAACGATAGCGATTTGCGCGCCGTGCGAGGCAGCCCGATATGTCTGTTGGGCGATGTGCAGCACGCGGTCCATGATGATGCCGCGCTCGCCCGGATTGCAAAAACCCTCGCCCGATATCTTCAGCACAACGCGCTGATATTCGAGCTTGCTGGTCGAATCTTCCGAACCGTTCGTTTTGCTATCTTCCGACATCGGCCGACTCCCTTGCTGTTGCGGCTACTTGCCAAGACTTGTAGGCCGGGTTGTAACCCGGCGCGAATCAGTACTACTTGCCAAGTACCCAGTGGGTGAATTTGACCAGCTTCATGCCGGCGGCCTCGGCGACCTTGCCGACGGTGAGCTTATCGTCTTTGACAAACGGCTGTTCGGCCAGGCATCGTTCGGCGTAGAAGTTCCGCAGGCGGCCTTCCACCATTTTGTCGATAATGCTCTCCGGCTTGCCTTCACCACGTGCGGCTTCGGAGAGAACTTCCCGTTCCCTGGCGACTTCGGCCGGGTCGAGATCGGCGATGGCCAGCACCTGCGGATGCATGGCGGCCGTGTGCATGCAAATGTCCTTGGCCAACTCTTCCGAGCCGCCTTCGACATGCAGTAAAACGCCGACCGCGCCGTTGTGATGCACGTATCCGCCACAGGTGCCGTCGATACGCTCGAGACGTTGCACACGGAAGACCTCGCGGATGCGGTTGGTCAGATCGTCAAACTGCGCTTGCAGCGTCTTGTCCGGTTGGCTGGGAGACGGCTGGGCCAGAAGCTCTTCCGCCGTGGCAGCGCCCGGGCCGGTAGCCAGTTGCTGGGCGATGTCGGCGGCCAATTGCACGAACTCTTCGTTGGACGATACGGGGGCCGATTCGCACTGTAGTTCGACAATTGCACCAACGCCGGCCGCGGTGTCGTTGTAAATCGCGATGCGGCCCGACTCGGTCGCTCGGTCCGTTCGGCCCGCCATCTTTGTGGCGCCCTTTTTGCGAAGCGCGTCGATTGCCTTTTCGATATCGCCATCGCACTCTTGCAAGGCCTTCTTGCAGTCCATCATGGGCAGACCGGTGCGGTCTCGCAACGCCTTTACTTCAGCTGCTGTGATTCCAGCCATGTTTATTTACTCCAGTTCTCGAATTGTCTCTTGTATTTATACTTCGAAAAAACCGGCACATCCTAGCCGCGAATGTGCCGGCCTTGGTTCATGATAACTTTGCGACGAGAAGTCGTCTTTCGAAAAAGACGGCCTAGCCCTCGGTCGCTCCCGTCGGTTCGGCTGCCGGTGCCACGGGTGCCGGTTGATCCTTCAGGTCGCCTGCCGCCGCTTTGCCGGCCAAAACAGCGTCTGCAAGATATTTTGCCACCAACTCGATCGAGCGGATGCTGTCGTCGTTGCCCGGAATCGGCAGATCGACTTCGTCCGGATCGCAGTTGGTATCGATCAACGAAACCGTGGTGATACCCAATTTTTGGGCTTCTTTGATGGCGTTCTTTTCTTTCATCGGATCGATGGTCACCACGCACTCGGGCAGGCGGTTCATCGTGCGGATACCGTTAAGGTTGCGGTACATGCGTCGATACTCGCGGTTGAGCGAGGATTGCATTTTCTTGGAGTATGTGGCGAAAAGCTCTTCGCTGGCTCGCAGGCCTTCGAGCTCCTCGAGTCGGCCCAGCCGGCTACGGATTGTACGGAAGTTGGTCAACGTTCCGCCTAGCCAGCGGTCGCTCACAAACGGCATTCCGCAACGCGCGGCTTGGTTGGCAATCGTTTCCGACGCCTGACGCTTAGTTCCCACGAACAAAACCAGGCTGCCGCCATAGGCGACTTGCTGCAAGTATTTTCTCGCCCGCAGCAGACCTCGGATTGTCTCGCGGACGTCGATAATATGGATTAGGTTACGGCGGGCATAGATGTATGGCCGCATCTTGGGATTCCACCGGCTGGATCGGTGACCAAAATGAACTCCCGCCTCAATCAGATCTTTAACTAGAACATTCGCCACGACGGCAAACCCTCCTCGGGTGGCACACCGGCTATGTCCCCTGGCTATTTAACCGGGGCGTCCGACGTTAGTATCACTTGCGGTCAGATATTCGTAGTTTCCCATTCTGGAC